>JAZSNX010000072.1:0-3725 GCA_045536665.1 Eubacteriales bacterium | reverse complement strand
ACTGCAGTACCGTGAGCCTTAAGCTTTACCCAAGGGTACTTTGCCATAAGCATATCAAGGGTGGGAGTGTGCGCTGCGGCGATGGCATTCGCACCGTTATCGGGCGCAATACCTACACCGTCCATAACGATAGTTACGAGCGGGCCCTTTACTCCCTCAAATTTAGTCGACTTTTTAAGCTGTGCCATTGTTTTTAACCTCGTAATTCAAATTATATGTCGGCATCCGCAAGATACAGATGCCCGTTTTCGGTAATATAGCGCTTTCTTTCCTGAAGCGCATCGCCGAGAAGAATGTCAAACATTCTTGCAGTAGCCTCGGCATCGGTGGGGGTGACTGCTATAAGCCTGCGTGTTTGCGGACACATCGTAGTTCTCCACATCATATCCGCCGCGTTCTCACCAAGACCCTTTGAGCGCTGTATGGTGTACTTCTTGTTGCCGAGCTTTGAGAGTATCTCGGTCTTCTCCTGCTCGTTGTACGCGAAATAGGTCTCACCGCCGGAGGTGATCTCAAACAGCGGCGACTCGGCTATAAACACCTTGCCGCGCTCTATGAGTGTTGGGAGCAGACGGTAGAACATTGTAAGAAGAAGTGTTCTGATCTGGAAACCGTCCTCGTCAGCATCCGTACATATGATTATCTTGCTCCACTTAAGCGAAGCATAATCAAACGTGGAAAGTGCGCCCGGCTTTTTGGTATCTACCTCGACACCGCAGCCTATAACTTTAAGCAGGTCGACGATTATATCACTTGCAAATATCTTGTCATAGCTGCCCTTCATACAGTTGAGGGTCTTGCCGCGGACGGGCATTATTGCCTGAAATTCCGCATTTCTGCCAAGCTTACAGCTCGTGGCAGCCGAATCTCCCTCTACTATATAGACCTCGCGGAGCTCGGGATCCTTGGAGTTGCAGGGGATATACTTCTCTACCCTGTTGGAAACGTCCATATTTCCGCTGAGCTTTTTCTTGATGTCCACCTTTGCCTTTTCCGATGCCTCTCTCGATCGCTTATTCAGAAGGACCTGAGAGACTATCTTTGCAGCAACGGTGGGATTCTCGGTGAGATATATCTCAAGGTTTGCCTTGATAAAATCGGTGAGAGCCTTTTGAATAAAGGCATTGGTTATAGCCTTCTTCGTTTGGTTTTCATAAGAGGTCTGAGTTGAGGCTGAATTGATGATTATAGCAAGGTTATCCGAAATATCCACGAAGGATATCTTTTCTTCATTCTTGTTGTACTTTCCTTGCGCCCTGATATATTTGTCTATGGCGTAAGAGAAGCCGTTCTTCACAGCCTTGTCCGGCGCACCGCCGTGCTCAAGGAAGGATGCGTTGTGGTAATACTCCGCCGTTCCGGACTTTGCAAAGCAGAACGTAATATCGGCCTTGACCTTATAATCGGGCAGATCGGCTCTGTCACGGCCCGAGGTCTCAAGCTTCCAAATGACCGGCTGGGTCATAGAAATACCGTCCGTCACCTCAGCAATATAATCCGCAACACCGTTGGCATAGTAGAACTCCGTGCGGCGGAATTTACCGGGTGCCGTTTCGATATCGAGTATAAAATGAACGCCGGCGTTGACAAAGGCCTGGCGGCGCATAGTGTTAACGAGGAATTCCTCGGGAATATCTATCTCCTTAAAGACCTTGAGGTCGGGACGCCACCTAATTATAGTTCCCTTGCGCTTGCCGCCGCTTTGAATATCGCTGACGCGGAGCTCGCCCACCGGCTTACCGGTTTTGAAGCTCATCTCGGAGAGTGTCTTGCCGTTGTAGGACTTGACCTCCATATATTCGCTCGAATACTGCGTTGCCGTAGCGCCAAGACCATTCAGTCCAAGTGAAAACTCGTATGCGGCATTACCGTCGTTATTATCGTACTTACCGCCGGCGTAAAGCTCGCAGAAAACAAGCTCCCAGTTCCAGCGCTTTTCCTTCTCGTTATATCCGAGCGGAACTCCACGGCCAAAATCCTCAACCTCAATCGAGAGGTCAAGGTACTTTTTCACTATTATCTTATCTCCGTAGCCCTCGCGAGCCTCGTCGACAGAGTTTGCAAGTATCTCTATAACGGAATGCTGACATCCGATAAGATCATCCGAGCCAAAAATAACTGCCGGACGCTTTCTTACGCGGTCTGCACCCTTAAGACTTTTAATGCTCTGGTCGCCGTATGAAGCAGTCTTTGTTGCCATAGCATCCTCACTAACATTTAATACTTGCCAATTATACCATATTTTATATAAAATGTCAAGGTGGTGTCCGTGAGAAAATGGCTTTTTTGTATTGATTTATGTTGCAAAATATGATAAGATGTATTTACAATACGAAACGAAAGCGAGCGAATTTATGAAATTACTTATTGCTTCGGATATACACGGAGATCTCACGAGCGCCGAGCATATAATCAAGGTTATGGACCGAGAGGGCTGCGATAAGCTCGTGCTCCTCGGAGATATTCTCTATCACGGTCCAAGAAATGATCTGCCGGCCGGCTACAATCCAAAGGGTGTCATCGAGCTGCTCAACAGCCGTTCATCCTCTATTCTTGCCGTGCGCGGAAACTGCGATACCGAGGTAGACCAAATGGTTCTGACCTTCCCTATTCTTGCAGATTACGCATATATCTGCGTTGACGGACTGAACATATTCGCCACTCACGGCCACAAGTTTAACATCGAAAATCCGCCATCACTCTCCGCAGCAGATATACTGCTGCACGGTCATACTCACATCCTTACTTGCGAGAGCTTCGGTAAGTCGAATACGTACATCAACCCCGGCTCCGTATCTATCCCGAAGGGCGGAAATCCCAAAACCTACATTATATACGAGGACAGATGCTTTAAAACCTACGACCTCACCGGAAGCATCGTCTCGGAGCTAAGGTTTTGACTCGAAAGCAGCTTTCACGACATATCAAAAACAGAAAATTACCAACCTACAGAGGACGAGGACGTAACGGTCTTTATCCTCTTTTTTTTACGTTGGCCGGCATTCTAAAAAAGCACGGCGATGTCTCGATTCGGAAAGCATTTGCGCAAACAAGAAGGGCACCGCAATCAATGCGGTATTCTCGGACGGCAAACCACTAAACGCCCCTTCGCGAACGTGCGTGTAGCACGTCATATGCGACAAAAACATACGCGCGCTGTTGTGCATATCGACGAACATTGTTATTTTTTTGTCGTTTTATATTACTACGCACTTGCAAACAAATAAACTTTATGATAAAATTGTCAGGAATACGGTTGTAATACTGCGCCCGCACATCCACGCGTTGTATGCGAGGGCAAGGTGTGATTTTATACAATCGATTATAGGAGGAAATAAATGCTTAAAAAGGTATCTACTCTGCCTCACCAGGGTACGGCCGAGCAGGCACAGCGACTGGCCAAGGTGATAGCAAAGTACAAGCACGACAAGAGCAACCTTATGACCGTTATGCAGGAGGCGTAGGCTATCTACGACTATCTGCCCCTGGAGGTCCAATCCGAGATCGCCAAGGGTATGGACGTTCCGTTTGAAAAGGTCTACGGTGTTGCTACTTTTTATGCGCAGTTCTCACTTACACCCAAGGGAGAGTGCCACATTTCCGTATGTCTCGGAACAGCTTGCTACGTTAAGGGCTCCGGCGACATTTATGACAGACTTCAGGAGGAGCTTGGCATTGCGGGTGATGAATGCACCCCCGACAGGAAGTTCTCTCTTACAGCATGC
>JAZSNX010000043.1:0-3385 GCA_045536665.1 Eubacteriales bacterium | reverse complement strand
TTGATAGAGGACTGGATAATGACGTTTGCCAGCGAGAACAGCGAGCGCTGTATTCCCGACGGAACACCTATAACGAGTATCTTTATAAGCTTATCCTTGTGTATCCTCATTTCCTTAAATGAGAAGTGCAGACAACCCTTGGCTTTACACATATGCCAAAGAATCATAACACAGGAAATGATGTGCGCAGGTATCGTCGCCAAAGCAACTCCCGCTACCCCCATATGGAACACGGCAACGAAAAGTATATTCAGCACAAGCTTTACTATTCCCGAGATCGACAGGAATATCAAGGGGCGCTTTGAGTCTCCCGCCGCTCTTAGCATCGAGGCGCAGTAATTATACAGTATAGAAAACGGAGAGCCTAAGAAGAATATCTTTACGTATATCGAAGCGCCGTCAATAACGTTATCGGGCGTTCCCATCCATTTCAGCATCTGCGGAGCAAGAAAGAATCCTATTGCGGCAACGAACACACCAAGCAAAAGAGCCGTGCTAACTGCCGTATGTACCGTCTTTTTAACGTCATCGTACTGCTTAGCTCCTATTCCGTGAGCAACGCAAACGCCCGCGCCTACCGAAAGACCCATAAACAGATTGAGTATGAGATTAGTAAGCGACGCCGTGCTTCCCACTGCCGCGATAGCTGCCTCTCCGTCAAATCGGCTTACGACCACAAGGTCTACCGCGTTATACAAGGACTGCAAAAGTCCAGACAGCATAAGAGGTATTGAGAAAAACATTATTCTCTTGAGGTATCGCTCCTTGGGCGTTATTGCGTTATCCATTTTTTCCTCCTTCAAGAACACTTTGTTTTTTTATCAGCTTTTTTACCACTACCGCCGAACAAATAAACAACACAACTCCCGTTATTATCCACGATATAGGGAACGTTATAAATATGCACAGCGGAGTTCTCCACACGAGGAACACTGTGTTTAGCCACACTATCCTCAACAAACAAGCGCCTATGAGACATATGACCATGGAGTGTGTCGACTTTCCGCTTGCTCTAAGCACCGCGCTTCCTACGTTCATGATCGCACATAAAAAGCCCAAAACTCCCATACATATATATCTCGGTGTCGCCATTTCCATTGCCGCGACATTGTCACCAAGATATATAGCAAGCAAGTTGTTCTTAAATATCAGCATAAGCGGAGATATAACGGCAGCAGACATCAATATAAAGGCAATGCCCGACAGCACGATTTTCTTTATATCACGATATCTTCTTGCCCCCACCGATTGACCGACAAACGTAAGCGTTGATTCATAGCTTCCCTTGTCAACAGCGAAAACGAAGCTCTCGATATTGCCCGAGGCAGTAGCTCCCGCCATGAGCGTTGAGCCAAAGCTATTCGTGGCAGACTGGATGGTAACGTTCGCAAGTGAAAAAAGCGTTCCCTGTATTCCGGACGGTATACCTATAACGAGTATCTTTTTGAGCTTATCCTTATGTATGCGCAGTTTCCTTGGAGAGAAACGCACACCCTCCTTTGCCCTGTACATATGTATGATAACGAGCACAGCGCTTACGTATTGCGACGCTATCGTGCCTATAGCTACTCCCGCTACGCCGAGCGGAATTACGACAACGAAAATTACGTTAAGCACTACGTTAAGTATTCCCGCTATCGAAAGATAATACATAGGTCTTTTAGCGTCACCCGAGGCTCTGAGCATTGAGGCGCAATAATTATAAAGCACGGACGCGGGTGTACCGAGAAACAGTACTCTCATATAAAGAGAGGCTTGAGCTATAACGTTTTCGGGTGTACCCATAAGCTTCAGGAAGAAGGGAGAAAAGCACACTCCCACACAACCTATAAGCACGCCGAGAACAAGTGATGTGAGTATCGCCGTATGTACTATCTTATCGAGCTCACGATACATTTTCGCGCCTATCACGTGCGACACGCTGACACCCGCTCCTAACGCAAGTCCCATAAAAAGACCCAATATAAGATTGGTAAGATGTCCGGTACAGCCCACCGCAGCAAGCGCGGTCTCTCCCTCGAATCTTCCGATTATGAATAGATCCGCGGCAGAATAGAGCGACTGTAATATGTGCGTAAGCATAACGGGAATAGCAAACAGAATTATCTTTTTAAAATACCCGCCGTCATTTACCCGAACATTCTTGACGTTTTTCATACCCTCGCCTCCGTCAATCCGTTTGTTCTCAGTTAATTATACCACTTTGAATATTAAAGTCAAGCACTTGCGACAAAATTCTTTTAGTTTATTTTTATAATATTTTATATTATAATACCTTAATTTGTTTTCGTAAAAATCAGAGGGGTATGCGTTTTCCATAATGGTATAAATATATTGTTTAGTTTTCTTTTGCTTACTTTTCTTTTTTAAAAGAAAAGTAAGTTGACAAAGCTTGGTGTTTGTGTTATAATTACTGTGATTGTTTATATTTTCTTTTTTGAAAGGATATTCTATATGTGCGCACAGCTTTTATCAACCAAGCCCTATAAGGGAACACGTGATTTTTACCCCGACGATATGAGACTTCGCAACTGGTTCTTCGGTAAGATACGCGAATCTCTTGAGGTTGCGGCGTTTGAGGAATACAACGGACCTATGCTTGAGTCTCTCGAGCTCTATGCCGCAAAGAGCGGTGAGGAGATCGCCACCAAGCAGACCTACAATTTTCTTGACAGAGCAGACCGCTCTCTCGCTATCCGCCCCGAGATGACACCCACCGTCGCTCGTATGGTCGCCGGTAAGATAAACGAGCTGTCCTTCCCTCTCCGTTGGTTCTCCATACCCAATATGTACCGCTACGAGGCAACTCAGCGAGGCAGACTTCGTGAGTTCTGGCAGCTCAACGTCGACGTTTTCGGTTGCGACACCTACGAGGCGGATCTTGAGGTCATAGTCAGCGCTATCCGCATAATGAAGGCGTTCGGAGCGGACGAGAGCATGTTCACCGTACGCATCAACAACCGCCGCTTCTTTAACGACGTTATCGCCGCTATCGCGGGAACAGACGCTGAGGGCGCGAGACTTGTGTCCAAGGTAGTCGACCGCAAGAACAAGGTCAGCCGCGAGAGCTATGAGAAGGATATGACCGAGCTTGGACTTGACGCTGATAAGATAGCCAAGATAGACGCGCTCTACGGTATGAGCGTTGAGGAAGCTACTGCGATCTGCCCTGACAGCGTAGGCTCAGGCGAGCTTCTTGATCTTTTCCATGCGCTTCGCACGCTTGGACTTGACAAGTACTGCGTTTTCGACTTCGGAATAATCCGCGGTCTTGACTACTATACGGGAACTGTTTTCGAGGTATTCGACAACGCTCCCGAGAACAACCGCGCTATGTTCGGCGGCGGAAGGAAGTCGGATCGTAGCCATGTCGTTCTGTGAGCCA
>JAZSNX010000052.1:0-7278 GCA_045536665.1 Eubacteriales bacterium | reverse complement strand
GATAAGACTTGACGACGAGACACGAGAGATAGCTAAGGAGATAGTAGCGAGCGGAAGAATAGACGATATCGCTATCGCGCTTGATTATTTTGACGCAAGCATCAACAGAATTGCCGCTTGGACGATAGGTCTGCGTAATTTCCGTAAGGCACTGCTCATAGCTATGCTCACGCCTCACATAAGCCTTAGCGCTATGCAGAACGAGGGTAGAATGACAGAGCTTTTCTTCAAGCAAGAGGAGCTTAAGTCGTATCCTTGGGGCGCAGTTTGGGACGAATATTGCCGCCGCCTCGGTGTTCTCTCGGGAGACGAGCTTTACGGCGAGATAGAAAGATACGAAAGAGAAGTGCTTGCCGCAAGAGCGTAAGCTCAGCATAGCGCAATAAAAATTTTAGGAGAAACCATATGCTCATTCCGGAAGTTAAAAAGCAGGTAGCCTTGAGCGCCGCTTGCAAAATACCAAAAAGAATAACGTACACTTACAAAAAGGGCTGTGCCGAGGCAGAGCTTGGCGCTTGTGCGCTTGCATCGTTCGTAAGAGATGCGGAGCAGAGCGACTGCGGCGCATTCATAAGCTTTGCGCCCGACGCAACGCTTGAGGATAGGAATGAGATATATAGCGTAAGAGTGCTTGAGGACGGTATCCTTATCGGCTTTCGCGATGCGAGAGGGGCAGTCAACGCCGCCGCTACCGTCGCTCTTATGCTCAGAAAGGATCAGCTTTATCCTTGTGAGATAGTGGACTATCCGTCCTGCGAGTATAGATCCTTGATGATAGATATGGCGCGCGGATTGCCGACCTATGAGGATATAGAGGCGGTGGTCAGATATATGGCGCTTGCTAAATTCAATCGCCTGCATCTGCATCTTTGCGATAGCAAAGGACCATGCTTTGTCAGTGATGCCGTTCCCGAGTATAAGTATATGGGAGAGGGCGGACAGTGCGAAAAGGCTATGCTGGCAAGGATAGACGAGCTTTGTCGCTCGTATGCCATAGAGATAGTTCCCGAGATAGAAATTCCCGCCCACGCGACCGCACTGTGTAGCGTACACCCCGAATTCAAGTGCGGAGTTGAAAACGCGCACGTCTGGACGCTGTGTCCGTCAAGCGAGGGAGTGTGGGAGTTTTACGAGGCGCTTGTCGCGGAGGTCGCACAGACCTTCCCAAGAAGCGAGTATATACATATCGGCTCTGACGAGCTTGAGTTCCTTGATCAGGCAAAGCCGAGGATATGCCATTGGGACGAATGCCCGAAGTGTCGCGCGCTCAGAGAGAGGGAAGGACTTGCGGATAAACGCGAGGAGTTTTACTATCTCATAAACAGAATGCACGATATCGTTCGCGCTCACGGTAAAAAAATGATGATGTGGAACGACCAGATAGACGTGTCGAAGGAGGTTCCTATCAGCAGAGATATTATCGTCGAGTTTTGGCGCGTCGCAAAAGAGGGAAGAGGACCTAATAAGGGCTGCTCGCTCGATAAGCTCCTTGATCACGGCTTTAAGGTGATAAACGCAAGCTTTGAAAACGCGTATTTCGACGTTGAAGCGTATATGTCCTCGGAGAAAATGAAGACGTGGTCGCCTCTTGTGAAGCAGTGCGGCGAATGCGCACAGAGCATTATAGGCGCAGAAGCGTGCGCGTGGGAGTTCGGAAATTATGGGGAGTATCCTTTTTACGGATACGTCGCTCCGTCCGTTATCGCGATATTCGGAGATAAGCTCTGGGGACTTCGCGATATGGAATATACCGATCAATATAAAGCCGCGCTTTCTGAGTTTATATTCGGAACGGCAGAGCTATCCGAGGTATTCGACTACGTCGGTGACGTTATCCCCCCAAGATGCGCCGATCGCTATACCTATGCGGACGCATCGACGCTGTCCCCCGAAAGTATACATAAATGCATAGATAAGCTAAAAACCTTACCCACCTGCTTTTCTACTTCAAAATACGTCTATCTGCTTGAGAAAATAGCGGAAACGTGTGGCATATCTTCTTGACAAGAAGCACTAAGTTATCGTTACTTTTTGTTCTGAAAAAACAAACGGCAGTTCATTTTGAACTGCCGTTTTATTTTACTTCGCGATTACCTTGCGGAAGCTCTTTTTACCTCTCTTGAAGACCTTGCCGTCAGCGAGGTCTGCCGCACTGTAGGTCGCTCTTACGTCGGTCACCTTGTCTCCGTCGCAGGAAACGCCGCCCTGCTCGATAGCGCGTCTTGCCTCACTCTTGGAGGGAACAAGTCCCGCTTTTACGAGTATAGAGCCGATATCGATAACGCCGTCAACAAAGTCAGCGTCCGTAAGCTCTGTCATAGGTATCTCAGCCTCAGCGCCCGCGCCGAAGAGAGCCTTCGCGCTTGCCTCTGCCTTCTTTGCCTCTTCCTCACCGTGAACGAGAGCCGTAAGCTCATAAGCGAGAATCTCCTTAGCGCGGTTGAGCTGCGCGCCCTCCCAGCTGTCCATCTCGTTTATCTGCTCAAGGGGCAGGAACGTCAGCATACGGATACACTTGAGGACGTCTGCGTCCGCAACGTTTCTCCAATACTGATAGAAGTCGTAGGGAGAGGTCTTTTCGGGGTCGAGCCAAACAGCTCCCGACTGCGTCTTACCCATCTTCTTGCCCTCGGAATTGAGGACAAGAGTAATGGTCATAGCGTAAGCGTCCTTACCAAGCTTGCGGCGGATAAGCTCCGTACCGCCAAGCATATTCGACCACTGGTCGTCACCGCCGAACTGCATATTACAGCCGAGCGTCTGGTAGAGGTGGTAGAAGTCGTAGGACTGCATTATCATATAGTTGAACTCAAGGAAGGAAAGACCCTTTTCCATTCTTTGCTTGTAGCACTCAGCGGAGAGCATACGGTTGACCGAGAAGCAAGCGCCGACCTCGCGAAGCACCTCAATATAGTTGAGGTCGAGAAGCCAATCTGCGTTGTTTACCATAAGCGCCTTGCCGTCCGAAAAATCTATAAAACGGCTCATCTGCTTCTTAAAGCACTCGCAGTTGTGAGCGATAGTCTCCTTTGTCATCATCTGGCGCATATCGGTTCTTCCCGAGGGGTCGCCGACCATAGCCGTACCGCCGCCTATGAGAGCAACGGGCTTGTTGCCCGCCATCTGAAGTCTCTTCATAAGGCAGAGCGCCATAAAGTGACCGACGTGAAGGCTGTCAGCCGTGGGGTCAAAGCCGATATAGAAAACCGCCTTACCGTTGTTTATAAGCTCCTTTATTTCCTCTTCATCTGTCACCTGAGCTATAAGACCTCTGGCAACGAGCTCGTCATAAATCGTCATAATAGATCTCCTGATTTGATAATAATTAAATAACAACACTTAATTATAAACCAAAAAACCGTTTTTGTCAACAGCTAAATGCAAAAAGCGGCAAAATAAAGGGGCGACGCCGAAGCGCCGCCTCTTTATTACCAAAGCCAAATTAGCCGTTGGTATTCTTAATGGAGTTCTCGTAGCTCTCGATCATCTTCTTTACCATCTGACCGCCGACGCTACCTGCCTGCTTAGCTGTGAGGTCACCGTTGTAACCGTTCTTAAGGTTAACACCGACCTCGCTTGCTGCCTGCATCTTAAACTTGTTAAGAGCTTCCTTAGCCTCAGGCACTACGTTCTTGTTAGACATATCAAAATCTCCTGTCTTAATCTATTTTATCGAGCAGAGGAGAGGAAGAGAGACGGAAATATCCATAGCTCTTCCTTTTCTCGGCATACGTCGCAAGCTTTTTGTGACTGTCGCCGTTTTCCGCTGCTCTGCTATTATTGTTGACAAAAGAAGCTTTATTATTATTGTGAAAATCTGGTAACAGGTTGACTTTCAAAAATAATTGTGATATACTTTTTTTACATTTGCGTATGGAGGATGATAGTATGAAATTTTTTCACGTTTATAACGAGGAATGCGTGTCAGGACTTGAAAAAAACGGAATGATAAACAATGACACAGGCTTCAAGATACAGCATTGCTTCGCTGTTCCTAAGGAAAAGACCTTTAATACTTTTGCTGCTGAGGGCTCACGTCTTTACCAAATGATAAAACAGGATAATATTCCTTTTTACGTGGACAGGATAGCGGGCGGTATTACGTGGTATCCTTATGAGTTCGACAAGCGGCTTATCGGTAAATATCGTGAAATGCTCGGAGATTGGTTTCTCGGTTTTCAGCTTCACGAAAGCGGATCAAATCGCAGAAGACAGGACTGGGCGAGGCTGAGGCGTGTCGGGGGCGACGGACCTTATGACGTCGAAATGCTCGACAGGGAGCTTTTGCGCCCTTATGCAAAAACGCCTGACGGAAAGCCCTTGCACGGACTTTCTCAGGAGAGCATATACTACTATGCGAACAAAACCTACGCTGCGACGTACGGGGAGTTTATAGACGAGTTCAAAGAGCTTTTCGAGCGCCGTTTGGCGGACACCGACAACTGCATTATCCCTTGCGACAGCTACTATCTTGCCGCGTATCTTGAGGACAAGGTCGGAATGAGGACGTTTATGCCCGAGGTCGGAGCTCAGATACCTCTTATGCGAGTAGCCGTGGCTTCGGCGAGAGGACAGGCAAAGGCATCGGGGAAGACGTGGGGCACGTACTACGAGTGTTGGAGCGCATCGACGGAGCACGGATACACAATGCCTTGCTTTAATACCAACCCGATAAACGAATGGTATCTTACGCAAGAGACGCACAAGGACGATTTTACCACCTACGGAAGAAACGGAGGAAGCTCACGGCTTCTCCAAAACCGCATATATTACTACTCGCTTATGTCGGGCGCGCATTATATGAGCGAGGAATGGGGACTGAATTGCAGCTATAACGATATGAATACGTTTGAGCTGTCGGAATACGGTCTGCTCAAAAAGAAATTTATAAATAACGCAACGCGCTTCAGAGGCATGAGGGCAACAGTTCCGTTCGCTATCGTTCTTCCTGAGCGCTATGCGGTCGTGCAGATAAACGGCGAGATACTCAAGGGGGCGATAGGAACGCACCGAGACACGTATCTCGAGGCTCAGCTTGACGAGGCTGAGAAGCGATATTTCGGACACCTTGAGGACCTTATAAAGCTGTTTTTTGCTTATAGCGACAGGTTTGACGGGGACAACGAGGATCACGTTATGACAAACGCTCGCTTCGGTGACGTTTTTGACCTTATATACGAGGATGCGTCCGACGAGGCGCTCGCGAGATACGAGTATCTCATAGACGCTTCGATAGACGGTGATTTTGCGAGAGCAAAGCAGGGAAGCGGACTTAAGATAATCGAGAGTGGGGATATAGAGAGACTTGAGAATACTATTCCTACGCTCATCAAGCAAACGCTCGACTGTTACGTTGACGGACTTCATTGGCTTACCTCGACAGACGAGAACGGCAAGCGTTATCTTTCGATTTTCAACAACGCGGGCAACAAGCGAGATGCCGTAACGGGCGACCATATTATCAGCGAGGCAACGAGATGCGTTACGGTGACGTTCAAGGAAGCTACCGACATCGAAAAGGTCGTTGAGGGTGAGAACGGCTTTGTAGATATTCAAAGGGTAGACGATAAGACCTATAAGATAAGAGTACCCGCAACGGGCTTCGTTATATTTGAATTTTGAGTATTAATAACAGTATTTCCGCATTGGAGATGAATTTCATTTCCAATGCGGCTTTTATTTAAAAATTATTTTAATTTTATATTATCACAGTTGATTTATGGCTGAAAATGTGGTACAATAAATATAATTATATTTCGGGAGAATAAATATGACTAACAAAGAAAAATTTATTGAGATATTCAACTCGTGCATACAAAGAGAGGGAGCGGATAAGCTGCTTGAATACATAGAATATAAGACCGATTTCTTCACAGCCCCCGCGTCAACGAGATTTCACGGTGCGTACGAGGGAGGACTCTTGGAGCACAGCCTCAACGTCTATGAATGTCTCTGTGATTTCGCTAAGCGTCCGCGCTTCTGCGAGAAATACGGCTTTACCTTTTCAGAGGAGACGCTCGCTATCGCGGCTTTGCTCCACGATATCTGCAAGACCAATTTCTATAAGACCGAGATGCGAAACGTAAAAAAGAACGGCGTATGGGAGAGCGTGCCTTACTACACCATAGACGACACTCTGCCATACGGTCACGGTGAAAAATCCGTCTACATAATCTCGGGCTTTATGAAGCTGACAAGAGACGAGGCGTTTGCCATAAGATATCATATGGGCTTTTCCGGCCCTGAGGACGCGAATCAGATAGGACGCGCGCTTGAGATGTTTCCGCTTGCCTTCGCGCTTTGCGTAGCGGATATGGAAGCGTCGTACTATATGGAGGGAACTCCACTCAAAAATTAAGCTAAGGAGAAACGTTATGTCGGATAAAACACCAACACCCCACATCAAGGCAGCCCCCTCGGATATCGCCAAGGTCGTGCTTATGCCCGGTGACCCGTTGCGCTCGGAGTACGTCGCAAAGAATTTTCTTAAAGACCCCGTGCTTTTCAATAACGTAAGAGGAGTACAAGGGTATACGGGAGAATGGAACGGCAAGAGAGTGTCCGTTATGGCGAGCGGTATGGGAATGCCGTCTATAGGCATCTACAGCTACGAGCTGTATAACTTTTTTGACGTTGACTGCGTGATCAGGATAGGCTCTGCGGGAGCTTTGCAGGAAAAGGTGAGGGTGCGTGACATAGTGTTCGGAATGGGCGCTTGCACAAACTCGGCATATTCCGAGCAATACGCGCTCGGCGGTCACTACGCGCCAATATGCGACTATGCGACGCTTGAATGCGCCGTGGAGCTCGCGAAGCAAAAGGGACTTCGCTATCACGTCGGCAACCTCTTTTCGTCCGACACCTTTTACGACGAGAACGGCGGTGGACTTAAGTGGCAAAAGATGGGCGTGCTTGCGGTTGAGATGGAAGCGGCGGCTCTTTATATGAACGCCGCGAGAGCGGGCAAGAAGGCTCTTGCTATATGCACTGTCTCTGACTCGCTCGTTACAGGAGAGTCGACGACCTCAGATGAGAGAATGAGCGGCTTTACGGATATGATGAGACTTGCTCTCGACGTTGCCGCGAAAATACAGGAATGAGGAAAAGATGAAGAGATCAAAAAGAGTTTTTTTGATAGTTCTCGATAGCGTAGGCGCGGGCGAAGCACCCGATGCCGCCGACTTTGGCGACGTTGGCGCGCATACGCTCAAAAGCCTTTATAATACGGGGATATTGGATATACCGACCCTGCGAGGTCTTGGTATGGGCAATATAGAC
>JAZSNX010000076.1:0-2723 GCA_045536665.1 Eubacteriales bacterium | reverse complement strand
GAAACGCCTCCCCTACAATAGATCTTTGTTATATATCCGTAGTGGAGGAGTCACCCCTCCCGCATACAAATTTGGATCTGTTAACTAACCGCCGGTCACTCCAAGAAACAAAACGTGCGTCTCTCGCTCATATCTCAAACGAAAGACGCACGTAGCTTATATAAAATGACTCTTTTTGCCCGTTTCTATATTATGGCTTTGGCAGCTCGAACGAGCAATCCTCTATCAACACCCTTGCCGACTTATCCGGGGTATTAACATCCTTATAAAAGGCAGTAAAACAAAGCTCCTTGATGTTCTCCCACGTACCGCGCTTATACCTTGAAAGCTCTATTATCAACGACGGCTCGTCGCTCGTCAGCCTGTTGCTTTCTCCACAGCTGATAATGCTTCCATCGGTCTTTTTTATCTGCACCTCGACGACAGTATCCTTTGGTATCGACAGCTTGATGCTCATATTGCATCTCATATCGTGATATACTCCCCATTCCGAGACCTCGGGTATGGGAACGAACAGCATTTGAAAATCACAGTCATTATACTCGATATCGCTATTAAAGCAGATGTCAAAGCAACCACTTTTTTTATACGGCTCTCTATCGGGACGTCTGCTGTCTAATATCTCAGCCCTTGAAAGGTCAACGTCAAATTTGGTAGAGTCTACAAAAGCTCCGAACTCCTTCTCAAGCGTATTTTCTTCCGTATCATTCTCAAAGACAAAGTCGGACGGATTTTTGCAAGAAAACTTTTCAAAAACAGTAAACTCCGTTCCCGATATCATATCCGAATATGTAATTGCCGCTACGAGGTCTGAGGACGTCGGATTGTTTTTGTAGCTTTGATTAAAATGATTGTATATCACGGAATTAAGCTCGATAGGAAATTCAGCATAAGCGGATCGATTTTTGGGAATATACGCAAGCTCTGTGGTCTCGGAAAAAGATTTTCCGTTTACGTTGATGACCAAAGAGACCTCAGCACCGTAAATATCCCTTTTTTTACTGCTCAAGCGTAGCTTTGCGATAAAGTCGCCGTCCTCGTTTTTGCTGATAACGATGCGGTTATCCGATCTCAGCACTCTTCTCGATTCCAGCCACGTTACCGTACACGCGGATGAGAAAAGGGTCAACGCCAAAAGGCTTCCTATGGAAAAGAACAGTCTGAACCACACATTCACGTCATCAAGACTGCCATATCCCAGCAGATACAGCAGATATTCGACGTAAGAATACGCCGAATCACCGAAAAACTTAATTTCGATAACGTATCCGAGCAGAGTCGTAAACAAAAACAACGCTACCAGAATACTGAAGATCATCCCGAATTTTTTGATCTTTTCTTTTGTTATCTCCTTCATTTTGTCAATCTCCTTTGTCTGTCCTGAGCTTTTTTCTCGCGTGTCTGCTCTTTATACCAAGATATATGAGATATCCGCAGGCGCTGAGGACACCCGCGATAATAAATATCACTGCCGCATATTCGAGCTTATCGTCCCCCAACGCTCCGCCACCAAGCGTGGATATCACTATCGACGGGAAACGCGCGAACATCGTGAGCGCAACGTATGACGGCACACTCATTCCCGTCATTCCGACTACGTAGGTAAACAGATCCTTCGGCGTACCCGGTATGAGAAACAGCAAAAACACCATAGCGTTTCTCTTTTTGGTGTCGTTAAGAATAGGCAACGCGTCTATCTTTTCTCTTGGGTAAAGCGACTCTACAAGCCGCCTGCCGAATCTCCGCGCAAGGAATATGGCAGTTATACTGCCTATCATTATACCCACCGTGCATATAAGCGAGCCCCACCAGCCGCCAAAGGCGTATCCAGCGGCTATCTCAACGAGCTCACCCGGAATAAGCGCCACGACGACCTGTACGGCGCACAGCAAGATCATCAGGAGCACACCGAGAGCATAGTGCTCCCCGACCCAAAGCCTTATGGCGTCAGCGTTTGAGAAGCGCACCTTGAGCCATATAAAGCCAAGTATCGAAAGAACGCAGGTCAGCACAGAGATCACTGACAAAATAGCCGCCGCGCTTTTCTTTGAATAATGCTTGACCTCAACAGTAGCCTTATCCACAAAAAGGCGCTTTATTTTCTCCTTTCTTTTTCCCACGCTCTCACTTCCCTTCCTTTGCTTATATGCGTTTATTATAACACAATCAACTCAAAATTAAAATACCTGATTCAAAAAATGTCAAAAAACAAAGTAAAATTTATATTTTGGCGTGTACGTTAAATCAGCAATTGCTTAAAGCTCTTAAAAATGTTTTGGGGAAAACCTCTCGAAAGAGGTTTTCCCCAAAAAAGTCGCGTCTTTAAGCGTCTATTTTCATATCTCCGGTTTTTATCCAACCGAGCTTTCTCATGATCTCGTTGAATACTATCGAAAGCACAGCGGGAAGGACCACGCAAACAAGGATAAGTCCTATCCACATCATCGCGTTCGGGTCTTCAGCAGCGTCGATAACGCCGATAGGACCGACAAGACCGCAAGTTCCCATACCTGCCGCCACGCCCTGACACTTGAGCTTGAAAACCATCGTGGATATAGGTCCTGTGATAGCCGCGGCAAGCGTAGGCGCTACCCATATAACGGGCTTTTTAACGATGTTACCCATCTGAAGCATAGACGTTCCGAGTCCCTGAGAAACTATACCGCCCCAACCGTTCTCACGGAAGCTGATAACGGCAAAGCCGACCATCTGCGCGCAGCAGC
>JAZSNX010000116.1:0-8379 GCA_045536665.1 Eubacteriales bacterium | reverse complement strand
CGGTAGCCTCCGGCGGCGGTACAGGACGTACCTTACACCCCGATAATATGGCTGCAGGTCCTGCTTCCTATGGTATGACCGATACTATGGGTCGTATGCATGGCGACGCTCAGTTTGCAGGTTCGTCTTCAGTTCCTGCTCACGTTGAAATGATGGGTCTTATCGGCGCAGGTAACAACCCTATGGTCGGTATGACCGTTGCTGTTGCGGTTGCTATCGAAGAGGCAAGTAAATAAAACAAGTAATTTTCCTCAACCTCTACGATAGGGGTTGAGGAAAGCATTATAAGGAGAGAAAATAATATGACTAACTATTATTACCAATACACAGCGACGTCCGAATTCTTGGGATTTGGACTTAAGCTCAGCGATAGCTATGCTACGTCCACGATCATTGCGTCTATACTGATTGGAATTCTCGCGCTCGCACTCGTTGTTTTCACCGCTCTTACAATTAAAAGAGCTCGTCCGCTCGGCATCATCGTCGCTATAGCTCAGCCTATCGGTCTGTTCGCGGCAGCAAAGACTGTCCTTTCGTTTGCTGATATTGATTTTTCGGCGCTCGACATAACTGTAAACGGATCTTCACAGGCAAATGCTATGGATAAGCTCTACGAGGCAATGGGCGAAGCCTTTATGGAAAAGATATTCCCCCAGATGCTCACCTTCTTCTTCTGGTGTATCGTTCTCGCGGTGGTAACCATACTCACTCTTGTTTATATTATCCTTTTGATAAAGGCAAAAAGCAAGGTGTTCGCTATATTTGCTATGATCCTCGTCATAGCAAGACATTTCCTTATATCCCCCATTGAGATGATCAGCCTTTTCTTGGGCTCGGCATCTCAGGACATTCAGTCGCTTTGGGATTTCGTTTTCAGATTCGTATTCATACTCCCCCTCATTCTTATCGCTATTCAGGGACTTATCAATCTTCTCAACAAGAAGAAGGAAGCGGCAGCTCCCGCTGTTGAGACAGCAGAGGCTTCAGAGCCCGCTGTTGAAGCGCCTGTTGCCGAGGCAATAGTCTCCGAGGAGTCGGTAGCCGAGGCTGCCGCGACCGAAGAGCTTGAGGCTCAGCAGGGCGACTAAGAATAAGCTTAGTGATAGCTAAATAAAAAAACATTGGGAGAAGCTCCTTATATAAGGAGCTTCTCCCTTTTTTGTCATAAGACATTATCTTATTTCAGCAATGATCTTGCCCGCGCGTTCGGGATATTGAACGTAAATAAGTTATTCGGTTGCGCGGATAGCTCGTTCTTTATCTCTTCTAATACTAATTCGGTATTATTCAGAATAAACTCTTCGTCCTTCGTAAGCTGTGGGCGTTGACAAAGCTCATCACGCAGATCGACCAAAGCGGGTACAGCCGATACCCCGTAGGAGCTGAGCGTGTATGTGTCAACGGTTTCAAGCTCTCCGTCAAGGTAGGCGTTTACGTTGTACGAGGCTATCATACCGTCAACGTCGGGCAATACGAGCATTCCGCCAAATACGATACAAATAACGAGTATCACGGGAACAAGATGTATTTTCTTTATAAACTGAGATATCAGGACCGCAATAAAAACAGTAGCGAGCAGAAGCATCAGCCATGTGGCGTAAACTCTTCTTTGCGTAAGTCCGTAGTTTTTGATATAAAGCGCCATTTTGGAGAGCGCCGTCGCGATGAGAATAAGCGTGAAGACCGATATGAGCGAGGAGTAGATCGCCTGTACTATTCCCTTTTCTCCGTCCTTTTTGCGCACGAATATCCTGAACAGAAAAAGCATCACGGCGTTTATTCCCGACACCCAGCAAAGCTCGAAGAAGCCGCTGCGCGCATACTCAGCAAGCGTAGTATCATCGGGGCGCATATTTGTAAATGCCAATATATAGTAATTCCATTGCGAGATAAAAAAGATAACGTATACTATAAGGACAGGCGTCAGCGCGGCGCACAACAGCACCTTGGGCAGTACCCTCGTTTTTGGCTTTCGTATCTGCTCGGGAGCTTCATTTCGCGTTTTATACTTCGATTGCGAGCTAAACATCGCGCTGAACAAAAAGATAGCAAAGAACACCGCAAGGTGTATATCCCATATATATCCCCACACGTCGCTAAAGGACAGGAAGAATATCTTGTTGAGCAAAGCGGTAAAGCTTCCGTCATAGGAAAGCAGAAGTACGACCACAGCCGTGGGGACTATCGCCAAAAGAAGTCCGAGTACTATCCACAGCACCGTACGCCATAGCCTTGTGTTTTTTGAAAAGATACCGCGAAAGATGGCTTGGGGCTTGGCGAAAGGTCGGACGAATATCGCGCGCACGGCAAACGCTATGCTGTCCTCGGAGATGGGGTGCTTCCCCGCAAGTCCCGACGCGCAATAAATATAATACAGATACGCGAGGATAATAAAGAAAACCAACCAGCGGCGTATGGTAACGTTAGCTCCCGTAATAAGTCCCAAGGAGAGAACACACATAATTATTCCAAAGCCCACGGTCGATGCCTTGATCTTTACCCTTGACAATGCGAAATACGTCGTCGCAAGTCCGAACATCATCATTACGGCGAGTAAACCGCCAAGTGAGTTTTCAACGATCGGAAGTGTCCTTACGAACAAAAAGCACGCAAGGATGGTAAGCCAAGCGAATATTGAATCGCTAACACCGTAGGTGCTTTGGGAGCGCTGCAAGTCAGAGGAGACTTCAAGCGTTACATTTTGGTTTGTAGCATTTTCGCTTTGTTGCTCCATATTAGATGAATTAAAGATACTCATATGAATTATCCTTTCTGTTCATTTTATTCCTCGTCGGGAACGTATTCCAAAATATCCGAGGGTTGGCAATCAAGAGCGCGGCAAATCGCGTCAAGCGTGGAGAAACGAATTGCCTTCGCGCGGTTGTTTTTCAGTATTGAAAGATTGGCAAGAGTGATACCCACCTTGTCGGAAAGCTCATTAAGCGACATCTTTCTTTTTGCCATCATTACGTCAATGTTTATCAGTATCATATACAACTACACCTCAAATGGTAAAATCGTTTTCAGCCTTGATGCGTGCCGCTTCCTCAAGCACGTTTTTCACGACTCTCAAGCAAAGTCCGACCATACATGCGGCAAGCGCGAGACATACCACAAGCTGAAAATGCACCACCAAAAGCATCATAACCGCCGCCTCGGCAAAGCAAGACCACGAAATAGCGCTGATCAGACGGAATGTGACGCGCTCAAACACCTTGCCGCGAAAAACCGAGCGTAGCAAAAGAAAGATAAGAGCAACGGCAACGTATGCTATGCCAACCATTACGTATGCGTCGACAAGCACGAAGGTTCGCGCGGCCTCTGTGATCTCCCCACGGTATCCAAGGTTGTCGGGCGCGTCTATCATAGCCGTAACCACGTCGGGCAACCAATAAGTCAGAAATATCAGTGCCGCGAAAATTAAAGCTGTAAGAACGACTGATATTATGATTGAAAATTTTTTTGACTTCTGTGACATTTATAACTCCTTATTCAAAGACGTTTTGTGTTTTAATTATATCATCAATATCATCGATTGTCAATATAAATTTATCGAAAAACGATAAATATTTTCATAAGCGGCAAAAAAAGAGCCGCTCGATTTCGAGCAGCTCTTTATATTTTCAGTTCTTAGCCGTAGGATCTATGATCTGATTTGCAAAGAACTTTTGCGCGTCGGTAACTATCTTGTCGACTCTGTTGGACATTACGTAGAAGCCGCCTGAGCCGTTGATGGTTATATACGCCTTTCTGGAAGTCAGCCTATAAAAGCTGTACTCCGTCTTAGTGCCCTCGCTGTCAACTACTGTAATAGTCAGAAGCTTAAGTGAGG
This sequence comes from Eubacteriales bacterium, assembly GCA_045536665.1. Classification (GTDB taxonomy): domain Bacteria; phylum Bacillota; class Clostridia; order Oscillospirales; family CAG-272; genus HGM12713. Next base: position 4,547 of record JAZSNX010000116.1, on the reverse strand, counting down.
GGTCGTTCTCAAACGCCGTCTTCTCCTCCTCCGAGAGCTCGTAGGAGTTGACTATATTCGCGTACAGCAGCGTCTGGTAGAACTGCCTGAACACGCTTGTGTCATATCTAACGTAAGATACCGTCTTTGAGGAATCAAGAGGCTCTACCCTTACCTCGTCAGCGCTGATGTACACCTTTGCGCCGTCCGCGCAGGTGATAAAGCCATCAAGCACGAGCGCTTGCTCTCCAAGCATATTGTGATCGTAGCTCGCGGCGCTTATCTTGTATTCCTGTCCTGTCGAATCATACAGGTTGATCCCCTTTGCGGTCACCTCCCAGATGTATCCGTCTACGTCCGTAAACTTCATCACCGAGAACGTGGTCTTGTTCTTTCCCGTGGAGTCCGTAGCCGTTATGGATATCTTATCGGATACGATACCGTCAGTGGACACGGTCGCGGAATTGTCAAGCTCAAACTGCGCGTGGTAGTTCGGCGTGCTTAAGGTTATCTTTTCGCAAAACGCTATATTGAGGTTGAAGTACTGCTCGGTTATCCAATCAAAGGAATCCCAATTGAGAAACTCAACAGTATGAGCGTCGACCTCAACTATTATATCAAGCGAATAAGCAAGCTCGTCGCGCTCTCCGTCCTTATCGGTGGAGTATATCTCCGTGTAGGCGTAGCGCTTGCCGTTTTCATTTATCTCGCTGAAATAGATCACGTTGTTTATTGTCTCAACGAATTCTCCCTCGTCATTGAGTATATCAAAGTTGTACGTAACGAGATATTCGGAGAACAAAGCGTACTTTGTATTTCCCTTGCTGTCAGTGCCGTCCTCTACGGCGAGTCCGTGCTCATAAAGGTCACGTCCGCTGGGCGTGAGCTTGCGCACTCCGCTGAACGACGGATCGTACAACGCTTGCAGGCAGGCGCTTATATTGGTATCCGATGGGAAATATCCCTGCTTTATTTCGCTTGTGAACACGTAAGGCCTTGAGGCTCTTATGGTATTCTCTCTCTCAGCGAGGTCAATATAGGTAAATCCGATGATAGGCTCGTATCTGTCATCGCTGTCTACTCCCGCGCTCTCGTTCCATTTGTAGACGTAAAAATCCTCTACGTCAAAATAGTCGTTGAGCGACATAGGGTAAGTGAGCTGTGGCGTTACGAAGTCCTCGATAGCCGCGAGCATAGTACTGCCGATGCTCGCAGGAAGCACGTACACCGCGTCTCTTTTTATCTCGCCGCCCGTGCTCATATCCACGTACTGAACGTAGTAGCCTCTGCCCGTAACGAGCATATCGCCGATTATTACCTTATATTTGTTTCCGCTCGTATCCGTGAGCACGTAATAAGCGGGAACGTAATCGTATGTAAGCTGCTCTCCTGTTTGCTCATCTATCACGGGCTCTCCCGTTTCCTCGTCATAAAGAGGACGGGTCTCGGGAACAAGTCCGTATTCGGAGAACTCGCCGTTCTCGTCCTTTATGGGGTCCTCAAGCTTAAGCTCGACTATGGTATATCCCGCTTCAGAGTAAAGCTCGGCAAACTTCTGCTGGTCAAACGTTACAAGAGGCGAGCCCTTGATGGTAAAGTCGGAGGTATCGTCTACCTTTCCCGTATTGAGATTGTATCTGTGGAAGGTAAACGAGCCCTTTGAGTTGTTCACCTCAAGCTGTCTGATATTCTGCGAGGTTATATGCGGGAACATCATAATTCTATACATATATCCATCGTGTGTCTCGTTGCCCTCTGTCGCGTCAACGACTATCAGAGAGTACGTGCCATTTTCATTTATGTCAACGAGATTGCCCGAGCGCATAACGTAATAGCCGTATGTGTCCTCCCTTGGCATCACCGTCTTTTTATCGGCATCATAAAGGGCATATTGCTTGTTCTTATACTTTATAAAGTACGTCGCGCTATCCGACGGATCGACAACGGTGAAGGTCCTGACATAATCGAGGACCACCGCAAGCGCTATCGCGAGAATTACGATAACGACTGCCGCCACCACGATAGCGGTCGTACGCCGCTTAAGCAGCGTTGATCTCTTTTTCGTCATCTGTTCTTTCTCCTTACTATGACCACAATGCCACAAGCAAGCGCAACGATGGCGGGTATAATGGCGAGAACTACCGTGTACTGAGTTGCCTCAGAGGTAGTTATCGTATCTATCGTCAGATCCGCAAAGGGCTTGAACTCAAGTCCTACGGGAACAGGCTCTCTGCCTATGTCGCGAAGCACGGTCAAGAGCAGGTCGCGGTTTCCGTAAGCAGACGCTCCAAGCAGATTTTCGCTTGACGCAAAGCCGGGCGAGCCGCAGGCGTACACGTAAGAGGTCTGGTCGATGAAGGAGTAGTTAGACTCGGTAGTCGATCTTACCTCAAGCGAAACGGTCATAAGCTTGAGCTTGTTTACGTCACTCGCCCTCTCTACGACCTGTCCGTTAGCGATCGCCTCTGCCTTCGCGGTGGTGGTAAATACATCGTATATAGCTCTCGTATAGCCGTCCTGAGAATAGGTTGCGTAATCATACTCTACTCCGTCGGGAGTACTCTCGTCGGGAGTGTGGTGAGCGGGCTTGTATGTATCCGAATAGGATATGGACATCGCGTTCTCAAACACTATCTCATTAGAGGAAAGGTTCTTTTGCAGAGACTCCGTGATATATCCGCCGTATCCGCCGATCGCGTACTCGGAGAGGAAGGTATAGCCGAAGTTCTGGTTGCCTGCCTGAAGAAGCGAGGTGGAGTCGTCCTTAACAAGTCTTGTTATCTCACTTCCCGAGCCGTCGGTATGTCTGTCAAACGCTATTCCCCATTCCTCAAGATATCTCTCGAAGTTTGTAAGTCTGCGAGTCTCGGGGTCCATAAACACCATAAGCGAGTTTGTTCCGTCAAGGAATTCGTCAAGCTTGCCTATCTCGTCGATATCCGTAATGCCGTCGGGCTCACGCAGATCGCTCGTAGGATTGAATATCACGATAAGACGGCAATTCTCGGGTATAGGCTCGTTCGCGAGATCGAGCGTTTCCACAAGGAAGCCCGCGTCTATAAGCGTCTGCGCAAAGGCATCGTCCTCAAAGAGCTCTCCGTGATTGGTCGTAAGACACGCGACGGGAGACTCGGCTCTCGTTACCGCAAGTATCGCTGAAGCGAAGCAATATTCTCCATTGTACGCCCAAGGCATCTCATCGGTAGTTGTGTTATAGGTGTAGAACTGACGTATGGTCTTGACCCTGTATTCAGTTCCGAATTCGATTATAACGTCACTTGGATTTATGATCGAGTGAGCGTTTGTCTTGTACTTGGACACAGCGGAGGGATTGCGGACTATATTGTGATTTTGTATGTCGATATAGTCGGGAAATTCCTTCTGAAGCTCAAGAGCCGTATTGTAAACGTATCTCTGTATAGCGTTGTCCCCAAGCGTATCGGGATCGGTACAAAAGATGATATTTATCTTTACCGAGCTCGTATCGAACGACGGGTCTGCCGCAAGCTTCTCCGCCCTTATCTCGTCTACCATCTGGATAGGTGACTTGGTGCTGTCCTTAAACTTGGTATCTCCGTCTCTCAAGAGACTTATACACTCGTCCGACACAGTAAACATAAGGTCGGGTGTGAGATCGGCGTACCACATAAACTTTTGCGCAAGCGCGCCGAAAATAACGTTTATTATGATTATAGCGGCAATTATAAGTGCCGTAAGTATCGCGGATACACCGCCGTAGCGAAGCTTACGGCTGGTGGATGCATTCATTTTCTTCATGATTCTTTACCTTACCTTTCTATCCTGCGTTTCATGGATATCAGCCCCAACGGCGCTTGTCGTAAACACGCACCGTAAGCAAAAGGAACACACCCGTGATAGACAGGTAATAAAGAATAGCCGAAAAGTCAAGCACGCCGTTAGTAAAGTTGTCGAAGCGGCTCATCATGCATATCCAATCTATAACAAAGCGTATAGCGTAAACTGTAATATACTGATTAACTACCTCAAGGAGTATCATAGCAGCTATTATGGCAACGGTTATCACCGCGGCCGCAAGCTGATTCTCGGTAAGCGAGGAAACGAACATTCCTATCGCGACAAACGCAGCTCCTATAAGGAGTATACCTATAAGGCAGCTGAATATCTCCGCCGTTACAGGCCCTATATGTATGGAAGAATAGCTCTCTGCCGCTCTCTCCGCTCTCGCGTACGCGTAAAGCGGGAAGAAGTTTATGCAAGACACCGCCGTAGCGCCAAAGAAAAGCGCAAACGCCGCGAAGAACTTACCAAGCACCATCTGCCATACCGATATCGGCGCTGTCAGAAGGAGCTGCTCTGTCCTCAGCTTTTTTTCCTCGGCAAACAGCTTCATCGTGAGAAGCGGAATGAGAATGATAAAGGCAAATATCATCAGCTGAAAATAGCCGTCTGTCGAATACGACTGCTGACCGAGCGTCGTGTAGCAGCAAAGTATCGCCGACACAACGAGAAATACGCCAACAAAAACATAACCTAAAGTCGGAGGCCAAGCGGTCTTAGGAAGACAAACCAAATGATCAACTCCTTGG
>JAZSNX010000195.1:0-3045 GCA_045536665.1 Eubacteriales bacterium | reverse complement strand
GGGTCATTCACGAATGACCCGCGGGCGATTCGTGAATCGCCCCTACGAAATCACAAATTAAATACACCGACAGATCCTAATTTGATCGTTCAACACACCGATAAATCATAATTTGAAACACAAACCAATGTGTTGTTTTCTTTGACAACCGCTTGCGGTCGTTGCCTACATTTTCTTTTTTCCAAAAGAACGCACAAAATACAGTTAGAAGTATTATCCTTGGTGTTGTTTTCTTTTGCCTACTTTTCTTTTTTCCAAAAGAAAAGTAGGTCAGTCTTGGCTACGTTCTCCAAGTATATTTCTGTACTTCTGGTAGAAGCTTTCAAAATATCCGCCCTCAAGCGCCTCACGTATCTTGCGCGTGAGGTTGTTGTAGAAGTAGAGATTGTGCGCGACCGCAAGACGCATACCGAGCGACTCTTTCGCCTTTATAAGGTGACGAACATAGGAGCGGCTGTAATTACGGCAGGCGGGACATCCGCAATTTTCGTCGAACGGACGGGGGTCTCTCGCATACTTCTCGTTGAGCAGATTCATCTTGCCGTGCCAAGTGAAAAGATTGCCGTGGCGAGCGTTTCGGCTGGGCATTACGCAGTCGAAGAAGTCCACTCCCATATGAACTGCCTCAAGTATATTACAGGGTGTTCCGACACCCATAAGATATCTCGGCTTATTTTTAGGCATATGAGGCTCAACGGCATCAATGATACGGTACATCTCCTCTGTTGCCTCACCAACGGCAAGTCCGCCGATAGCGTATCCCGCAAGGTCAAGCTCCGCGATCTGCTGCATATGCGCGATACGGAGATCCTCATAAGTTCCGCCTTGATTTATACCGAAGAGAAGCTGATTTTTGTTGATGGTCTCGGGCAAGTAATTGAGTCTGTCCATCTCGGTCTTGCAGCGCACGAGCCAACGCGCCGTTCTCTCACAGGAATCCTTTACGTACTTGTACGGCGCGGGATTTTCCACGCACTCGTCAAACGCCATAGCGATGGTCGACGCAAGATTTGACTGTATCTGCATACTCTCCTCAGGCCCCATAAATATGCGCTTACCGTCAACGTGAGAGGCAAAGCGAACGCCTTCTTCTGTTATTTTATGTAAAGATGACAAGGAAAATACCTGAAATCCACCGCTGTCGGTAAGTATCGGACGCTCCCAATTCATAAACTTGTGAAGTCCACCCATCTCGTATATCAGCTTGTCACCCGGACGAATGTGCAGATGATAGGTATTGGAAAGCTCGACCTGACAGTCAAGATCGATAAGCTCTCTTGAGGAAACACCTCCCTTTATCGCGGCACACGTGCCGACGTTCATAAAAACGGGGGTCTGAATGTCACCGTGTACAGTGTGAAGCACGCCGCGTCTGGCGCGCCCGTCTGTTGCTAAAATTTCAAACATAGTCTTTCTCTTTCTTGTTTTTGTTGTTTTCTTTTGCCTACTTATCTTTTGCTTGGTTTTGTTTTTGCTTAGTTTTTTTGGCTACTTAATCTTTTGTTTAGTTTTCTTTTGCTTACTTTTCTTTTCATCAAAAGAAAAGTAAGTTATGAGCGTTCAAACTGATAGTCAAGGTTTTTCTTGGTCAGCTCCATGGCGACGGGGCGGCCGTGTGGGCAGACGGTAATGTCGGGTATCTCCATCAGCTTGTCAACTATCCACTGGGTGTATTCCGGGGGATATTCCCTGCCAGCCTTTATCGCCGCCTTACAGGACGCCTGATAAAGCGCCTTCTCAAATATATCCGCTCGGGTCTTTTCCGCCGTACCAGTGCTCTTACTAAGCCTATCCGCCATTTCAGCAAGCATATCACCTGCCTTGTCAAGCTCTATCCCCTCGGGTATCGCCGTGACGAACGCAACGTACTTTCCCGTAACGTACTCAAAGCCGACGGCTTCGATCTCCGACTTATATTCAACGAGCATCTGCATCTCCGTGCTTGTCATCATACACTCCACGGGTAGAGCAAGTATCTGCGAGGCGCGCTCGGTCTGAGAATGCAGCGCCGCGCGAAGCTGCTCAAAAAGTATCCTCTCGTGAGCCGCGTGCTTGTCGATAAGCAAAAGCTTATCGCCTTTTTCCACCAAAACGTAAGCGTTGAACGCCTCGCCTATTATCCTGTATTCAAGGCTTCTCAGCGCTTTATACGGCGGTTGCTCGACCTTAGCTGGCTCTGACTTTTCTTGTGGCTTGGGTATCTCGATCTTTATTATTTCCGCGTTTGGAGCTTCGGGCTTTGCTTGCTCTGCCGTTCTGAGGCTTTGCTCCTTTATCTTTTGCTCGGCAAGCTTTATTATCTGCTCCTGACGGGGCTTTAGCACCTCTCGCTCCGCCTTGGTGGCGGGAGCGGTAGTGTAATTTTTGATATATTCCTCGGCTGTAATACGCTCAAAGCCTCCCGTAGCTTGCCTCGTTCGAGGTGAGCTCTGCTGAGATGAGCCATAGAGCTCCGCGGAAAGCTGACGCTTCTTAAGACTCTCTCCCCTCGTATCCTCGATAGGCGTGCGGCTGTCGGAGAGTCTTACTCCGTTTGGTTTTGAGCCAAGCACAACGTCGGGACGTGAGGTGTTGCTCTCAAGCGCGTTTCTGGTCGCGTAATAAATAGCCTCAAAAACAGGCTTTTCGTTTGAGAACTTGACCTCAAGCTTTGCAGGGTGAACGTTAACGTCCACGGTCGCGGGATTGATATCTATAAACAGCACACAGCACGGAAATTTTTCCGACGCTATGTAGGACGAGTACGCCTGCTCTATCGCGGCAAGCGCCGTCTTTGAGCGTACGTATCTTCCGTTGATAAAGAAATTCTGATAATTCCTGTTGGCACGGACATTGTCCGGTCTTGATATGTATCCGTGGACTCTGATACCGTCTATCTCAATAGAGGTCTCTATCAGCCTTGAGGCAAATTCACGCCCAAACACCGAATACACCGCGCTCTTTAGCGTTTTGTCACCTATCGTCTCAAGCTTTACGTTGCCGTCGATAATAAGCTTAAAGGCGATATCGGGACGTGAGAGCGCCACTTTTTCAACTATCGCGCTG
>JAZSNX010000192.1:0-6046 GCA_045536665.1 Eubacteriales bacterium | reverse complement strand
ATTAAAGATATATCTTTCTTATGGCTATACTCATAACCAATTTTTTTTAAGTTCTTGAAAGAGGTGCGGGGAAAACTTCTTCCAAGAAGTTTTCCCCACAAAAAATCCGCGTCCTCGATAATCACGCGAACTTTAAAATATCCTCAACGCTCTCAGCTATGTATTTTGCTCCCGCGGCGGTGAGCTCCTCGCGGCTACCGTAGCCATAGAGTATGCCAAGCGTGTCAATGCCGTGCTCCGCCGCGCCAAGCACGTCGTGCTCACGGTCACCGACCATAAGAACGTCGCTGACGTCCTCTATGCCGCATTCGTCCAACACGTATTTGATAACGTCCGCCTTTTTCGCGCGACTCTCGTCCATAGAAGCCGCGCCGATGAAGTCAAAGTATTCGTAAAGACCGAAGTGCAAAAGTATCTTTTTGGCAAATTCATCGGGCTTTGAGGTAGCGAGCATTATTTTCTTTCCGCGCCTCTTAAGCTCGGTGAGCATTTCGGGAATACCGTCGTACATGGTGTTCTCGTATAATCCTCGTGAGCGAAAATATTCTCTGTATCTGTCAAGCGTCTTTTGGCTGTCCTCACGCGAAAAGCCGTACTCCTTGCTGAACGCGTCAAGCAGGGGAGGACCGATGAATTTATAAAGCTCTCGTCTGTCCTCTACCACAATACCCCACATCTCAAGACCGTACGCGACCGAGTTGGTGATACCCAAGGCGGGGTCTGTCAGCGTTCCGTCAAGGTCGAAAAGAATGGTATTATACATATTATTCACTCTCCTTTTATCTCATTATAACACAAAAACCGCAAGGATGCAATATCCTTGCGGTTTTTGTGTATGTTAGGGTTAAATTACTTAACCTCAACCTCAGCGCCAGCCTCTTCGAGAGTCTTCTTAACGGACTCTGCCTCGTCCTTGGAAACGCCTTCCTTAACGGTCTTGGGAGCGCCCTCAACCATCTCCTTAGCTTCCTTAAGTCCGAGACCGGTGATCTCACGAACTGTCTTGATAACGTCGAGCTTCTTAGCTCCGAAGGACTTGAGAACTACGTCGAACTCAGTCTTCTCCTCAGCTGCGGGAGCAGCTGCGCCGCCTGCTACTGCAACAACGCCAACAGGAGCTGCTGCGGATACGCCGAACTCTTCCTCAACTGCCTTTACAAGGTCAGCGAGCTCAATGATTGTAAGTGTCTTGATCTCTTCAAGAATGTTTGTGATCTTCTCAGATGCCATTTTTAATTTCCTCCTTAAATACGGATAATTTTCAAATTTTTTGTGGCGTTTTACGCCGCGTTATATCGCAGATCGATTAAGCCTCTGCGGGAGCTTCTGCAGCCTCTGCTGCGGGTGCTGCTTCCTCTGCGAGAGCTGCTTCCTCTCCCTTGTCAATAACTGCCTGAAGGGCATACGCAAGGTTGTAGAGGGGGGACTTGATGCTGCCAAGGAGCTTTGCGATAAGAACTTCCTTCGAGGGAATGTCCGCGAGCTGCTTTACAGTAGCCTCGTCAACGACCGCGCCGTCAAGATATCCTGCGAGGATATTGAAGGACTCGATCTTCTCCGCATATTCCTTGAGAACCTTAGCGGGCGCAACCGCGTCTGTCGTACCGATAGCGATAGCTGTCATACCTGTGAGGTACTGCTTCATATCGGAAAGACCAACCTCATCGCAAGCTCTGCCTGTCAAGGAATTCTTCATAACCATGTAGTTAACGCCTGCCTCGCGAAGAGCCTTACGCATCTTTGTATCGTCCTCAACGGTGATACCCTGATAGTTGACTACAACGCCTGCGGGAGAATTCTTAAGCTGTTCAGCCAGATCTGCGACGATCGCCTGCTTCTGTTCAAGAATGGATTTGCTGGGCATTTGGTTTACCTCCTGTGAGAATTTTGCAGGTGAAAAAGAAAAGATCTTTCTTACGGCGGGCGGAGCACACGCGCGAAGAAAGACACAAAAATAACACAAATTTGTATTAAATTCAAATCATTTCCTCGGCAGGAGAGCCCCAAAAAGCCTTTACCGTAAACCTGCTGTCTTTGGATAACAGAGGTATTATACCACAACGGCATTAGTTTGTCAACACTTTTTTGAAAAAAATAAAAATATTTTTTACGCCTCATAACGACAAGCTTTTTACAGTATATATGTTAGAATGGTGACACAAAAAAACGGAGGTGTAAAATGGCAAAAAGCAATTGCAAGCTGCTCATTAGCTGTGACGGCGATGTTCTGACAGCCACCCTTTCGGGCGAGCTTGATCACCACGGCGCTGTCGCGGTGCGCACGCTTATAGATAAGCAGATAAACGATACGTCGCCAAGAAAGACTGTGCTCGATATGTCGGGACTTGATTTTATGGACAGCTCGGGGCTTGGTCTTATTATGGGCAGATATGCGCTTATGAACAAAATGGGTGGGGAATTCTGCGTGCGCAACCCCAACGAGCGTGTCGTCAAAATATTTAAGCTCGCGGGTCTTGAAAGAATGGTCAAGGTAGAGCAGGACGGAAAGGAGAGTGCGGAATGAAGGATATGAAAAAGCTTGTGGGGGCGCGTGTCTTGAACGAGATGAGCATGCGAATGCCCTCGCTTTCCGTCAACGAGGGAATGGCGAGAGCGGCTGTCGCGGCATTCTGCGCGCAGCTCGATCCCGTGGCTACGGATATTGCGGACATCAAATGCGCGGTTTCCGAGGCGGTCACCAACTGTATCGTACACGGCTACCGCAACACGGTAGGTGTTATATACATAACCATCAGGCTCTGTGAGGGCGGAATAGTCAGAATAGACGTAAAGGACAGGGGCTGCGGCATCGAGGACGTAGGACAGGCAAGACAGCCGCTCTATACCACCGACGCGGAGAACGAGAGAAGCGGAATGGGCTTTACGGTTATGGAAAGCTTTTGTGATAAAGTGAGGGTGAATTCCAAATGTGGGAAGGGTACGACGGTAACGCTGTTCAAGCGCCTGAATACGAGGTAGGCACGGGCTATTCATCAAACCTTGAGCTTATAGCCGTAGCTCAGAGCGGCGACGGAGAGAGCGAAGAGGCGATGGCGGCAACCGCGCGGCTTATTGAGAATAACGTGGGGCTGGTCAAAAAAATAGCCTTGCGCTTCCGTGACAGAGGCGTTGAGCTTGAGGATCTTATGCAGATAGGCACTATCGGTATGATAAAGGCGATCAGAAGCTTTGATATGGGGCGGGGAACGTGCTTTTCGACCTACGCCGTTCCGCTCATCTTTGGCGAGATAAGGCGGCATATGAGAGACGAGGGGGCTATAAAGGTAGGCAGACAGTATAAGCGTCTCGGCGCGGCGGCTATAAATCTGCGCAACCGCATACTATCCGAGGAGGGCAGAGAGGCGAGAATATCCGAGATAGCGGAGCTGCTTGGAGAGAGCGTTGAGGACGTGGCAATGGCGATAGACGCTACCTCTCCAATTGCCTCGCTGTCCGACTTGGCATACGGAGACGATGAGGGCGTGGAGCTTGAGGCGACGCTTGCTGACGAGGATAGCCTTGACGAAGCGCAAAGAATAATCGACAAGCTCGCTCTCGCCGAGGCAATACGCTCAATGCCGCAGACGTGGCAAAAAATAGTGGTGCTCAGATACTACCGTAATATGACGCAACAGCAGGTAGCCTCACGCCTAAGCCTTTCACAGGTCAAGGTATCAAGAGAGGAAAAAAAGATACTTGCCTATCTGAGGGAGAAAATGTAGGGCCGATTTAGGCAAAAGAAACCATCGGTATTAAGACGATCGTTAAATTAGGATTTATCGAATAGTTAGATCATGATATAGAACGGACTGGCGTCCTCGACGGTCCGCTCTTAACACAAAACAAACTATTCGATAAATCCCAATTTATACAAACTTACATAAACAAAAGTGGCTTTTAGAAAGCCACTTTTTTACGTTGTTCATTTGTTTTGAATCATTTCATAAAGTGTGTCCGAGAGGGCGGTAAACTGCTCGATAGTGAGCTTTTCTCCGCGTATATTCTCGGGGTGACCGCACCGCACGACAGCGTCGGTCAGCTCTTCCTTCGTCAGCTCGCCGAAAACAGCCGAGAGGGAGTTCGGGAGCGTTTTGCGCCTTTGCTCAAACGCCGCGCGAATGGTACGGAACAGCGTTGCCTCGTCAAGGGGCTTGCAGGGCTTGTCCTTATGCAGTCTTATGCGAACGACGGACGAGTCGACCTTAGGCGCGGGAATGAAATTGTGCGCCCCCACCTTAAATAGCTTTTCGGGTGCTCCGTAGTAGTTGAGCACAGCCGTGATAGCTCCGCAATCCTTGCTTCCGGGGGCGGTGCAAAGTCTGTCGGCAACCTCGGACTGTATCATAATAGTGATATATTCAAACGGAAGTCCCGACTCAAGAAGCTTCATAAGTATAGGCGTCGTAATGTAGTAGGGAAGATTGGCGCAGACAGATACCTTGCCGCTCTCAAAATAGGGAGCGAGAAGCTCTCCGAGGTCGACCTTCATCACGTCCTCGTTTACAACGGTAACGTTTTTGAATTCATCGAGCGTATATTTAAGAACGGGTATAAGTCCGTTATCTATCTCGATAGCGATAACGTGCTTGTATCTTTTGGCAAGCTCGCGTGTAAGTGAGCCGACACCCGGACCTATCTCAAGAATAGTGGTCTCGCTGTCGTCACAGCAGTTGTCGGCGATATCCTCAACCACCGAGATATTGGTCAGAAAGTTCTGACCGAACTCCTTTCGGAAGTTTAGCGAAAACATAGCCATCAGCTGCTTTATTGTTTTTACGTCACAAAGGTTCATAACATATCCTCTACAAAGGTAATTAAAGTGAAAAACTCCAAGTCAAGGACTTGGAGCTTTTGTGGAGCTGGTGATGTGACTCGAACACACGACCTGCTGATTACGAATCAGCTGCACTACCGACTGTGCTACACCAGCAAACATTAATATTATACTCGAAAGCACTTAGTTTGTCAAGATGTTTTTATAAAAAAGAAAAATAAAAAATTAAGCAAAAAATTAGGATTTACCTACTTTTCTTTTTCAAAAGAAAAGTAAGAGACAAATCCTAATTTAACAGTTGTGTCTGTGTCAGCGTTTTCTTTTGGTTATCTTTTCTTTTTCAAAAGAAAAGTAACCGATAGCTTCTAATATCCCGTCAATATGTAAAATTTTTTTGAAACCCCTTTAAAAAACGGATAATATGTATTATAATTATGGTAAGTAAACTGTATGGAGGCGGACTATGAAGCAAAAATATACCATAAGAGTATCGGATATCGAGATAAACGTTATTTCAGAAGAATCTCCCGAGGCTGTTGAGGCGCTCGTGTCGCTCGTTGACAGAAAGATGAGAGAGGTGCTCGACGGAGCGCGTTGCTCAAAGACCGACGCGGCTATCCTTTGCGCGCTTGACTACTGCTCGGAGCGTATTCGCGCGCAGAGAAAGATAAAGACACTTGAGTCTCAGCTGCTTCTTGCGCAGAGCACGGTCGAGGAGCTTGAGATAGAGAACGAAAAGCTCAGAGAACAGATACCCGGTATGGGCGGAATTTTATAATGACCAACGTGCGTATTCCAAACGGAAAAGCAATAGAGATACGGGAGGGAAGGGCGCTCCCCGAGCTGCTCGCTCCCGCGGGCTCATATAACGCTCTTTTGGCGGCAATTGACGGCGGCGCTGACGCTATTTATATGGGCGGCGTCGCCTTTAACGCGCGTATAAACGCAAAGAATTTTACGCCCGAAGAGCTTTGCCGAGGCATCGCGCTCGCTCACGAATACGGGGCGAAGGTCTACATAACCGCAAATACGCTGATATACGACAGAGAGCTTGACGATTATCTTCGCGCCTGTGAGGACGCATATCGCAGTGGCGCAGATGCGCTGATAGTCGCTGACATTGGCGCTGCGGCTGAAATAAGAAAGAGGATACCTATCGAGCTTCACGCAAGCACACAGGTCTCGGGTCACGGAGCGCACGCCGCCGACGTGCTTGCCGAGGCTGGCTTTTCGAGAATGGTATGTGCCCGTGAGATGAGTGCCGAGGACATA
>JAZSNX010000058.1:0-3161 GCA_045536665.1 Eubacteriales bacterium | reverse complement strand
TTTGGTTTGCCTTCCTAAGCCCGCTTGGCCTCCGACTTCATACCGCTCTTGCGAACGACGTATCTCGCCATAATTCCCGAAAGAATGCCCACAGCCGTCGCTCCCGCGGTAACTATGAGGTTTGGCGGATAGATCTGACTTGAGAGCAGGTAGCTGACAAGATCAGAGCAGATCCCCACAAGACCGCCGACGATCGGACCGTAAAGAATACCCGACAAAATTATCGGTAGATTCTCAAAGGTCACTCTGAAAAGCCCGCCTCCGAAATTAAGAAAATTCTTGCAAAAGATACCGATAACTACACTCATAGCCACAAGCATCGCCGCTATGGTCATTGCCTTGACTGTTCGAAAAACGCCTTTTTTTTCTTGCATAAAAAAACCTCCTTTACCCACCAACTGCATATGGCTTGGGATAAAGAAGGGATATTCTCTCTCATATTCTACCCTTTTGCCGTATGAAGCGGGATGCAGGATAAGAGCCGCAAGCACCGTGGCTTTTCGTCCTGTCGGCAACTCCCCGTCCGACAAGCACTTTACGCTCATATCCTTACTCTTCTACAACTCGCAGAGCGTCTTTCGCTCTGCACATCTATATTATATCACTTTTTTTTCGGTTGTCAATAATATTTTTCAAATCTCTTGATTATAGAGGCGTTTTGTGATATAATTATGGTGTATGATTATTTTGTCGAAAGGAATCTTTTCTTATGACACTTTCAAATTTCTTCAGTTACGGATTTTTACTAACATACATCAATCAAAACGTACAAACGCTGACACAAACAAAGATGCTGATACTCTGGATAGTAGGTACAGTTGCTATCTTTGCGGTAGGTTATCTGCTCGGAAGCATCAACTTCGCTATCATTATTTCCGGCAAGACTTATCACGACGATATTCGTCAGCACGGCAGTAAAAACGCGGGTATGACCAATATGATGCGCACCTACGGTAAGAAGGCGGCGGGACTCACGCTGCTGGGTGACGCCCTTAAGGCGATCATCGCTTGCCTTTTCGGTTACGCTCTCTTCGGTCAGCTCGGTGCATATATGGCGGGTATGGCGTGCGTTTTCGGTCACGTGTTCCCTATCTTCTACAAGTTCAAGGGCGGTAAGGGAGTCGTCACAACGGCGGTGACCATACTGATGTGCAATCCCTTCGTATTCGTTATTCTTTTCGCGCTGTTCGTCGCTATTCTCGCGATGACCAAATATCTCTCACTCGCTTCTATCATGTGCGTTCTTATGTATCCCTTTATTCTCAACGGTATAGAGACGTTACTCAACGGCGGCTGTCCGTACGTGTTGTTTGCGCTTATCATAGCGCTTCTCGTTATCTTCAAGCATAAGGACAACATCAAGCGTCTGCGCGACCGCACCGAGAGCAAGTTCTCATTTAAAAAGAGCGTTGCTCCCCCAAAGAACGACGAGACCGCTCCCGACACTGAGCAAAAGTAAGAGGCAATATGGAAATTATGATAGAGCAACAGCTCTGCGAGCTTATACGTCTCGCCGCGCAAAAGAACGCGCTTAAAAAGGCTGTATTTTCCAAACCAAATGATAAAGCAACGAGCAAGGCTGTCGTGTCCCCCATCTCTCTTGGGGGCTCGACTTGTTTACAGGCAGAGCTTTTCCATACAGACAATAAGGCAACGCACAAAAACATAGCTCTTACCGATGCTGACCGCGCTGCGCTTTTGGATATGATCGGCGGCTTTTCGCAGATCAACGTATACACCAAAGAGGGAGAGTGCGAATACCGTGTATCAAGCAAGGGAAAGCGCGTGCTTCTTGGCGGCGACAAGCTTATGCGTAAGCTTGAGAGTGCCGCGAACGGCGCTCCCGTAACAGCCGCGAACAACAGAAAAAAGTCTTATATACTCGACGGAAGCGAGCCATTTCTTATTGAGTTAGGCGTCTCCGATAAAAACGGGCGTGTATACGATAAAAAGCAATCCAAGTTCAGACAAATCAACAGGTTTCTTGAGCTTGTGCGAGACGTTGAGGACAAGCTGCCTGTGGGTAAGATACGCATATGCGACCTTTGCTGTGGAAAGAGCTATCTTTCCTTTGCCGTTTATCACTATTTTGCCTGCGTCAAAAAATACGACGTAAATATGACGGGCATAGACCTCAAGAGCGACGTTATCGAATACTGCTCCGCTGTGGCAAAAAGAGTGGGCTTTGACGGGCTGGAGTTTGTGTGCGGTAACATAAACGATTACCAGACCGACGCGCTCCCCTCTCTTGTTATCTCGCTTCATGCCTGCGATATAGCAACCGATATAGTTCTCGAGAAGGCGGCACAGTGGAGAGCCGACGTTATACTCTCAACTCCCTGCTGTCACCACGAGCTCAATCATTCGATAGACTGCGAGGAGCTGTCATTTATCACCGACTACTCGATGCTCCGCCAAAAGCTTTGCGATGCCGCGACCGACGCGCTTCGTCTCAAGAGACTTGAGGCAAAGGGCTATATAACAGCGGCGCTTGAGCTTATAGACCCCGACGAGACCCCCAAGAATATTATGCTTCGCGCACTCAGAAAAAAGAACTTCGACGAAAGCTCCGATGCCGCTAAAAAGGCATATGAGGAATATCTTGCCGCAAAGAGATTTTTGTGCGGCAGTACCGACAAATACCATTTTTAAGCTTCAGGAGGCAGATACCGTGACATACGTCAATGCCGTTAAGCACATAAAAAGCGCCCCCGACATAAAAAGCACGGGAGCGCTTCTGCGTATGCTTGCAAGGCTCGGCTCACCTCAAAAAAGAATAAAATACATTCGTCTTGCGGGAAGCAATGGAAAGACAGTATGCGCTGAGATGCTTACATCTATACTCGTAAGCGCTGGGTATCAGGTAGGCTGTCTTCGTATGCCCTTACGTGAAAGACCTCACGAAAACGTCTGCGTTGGCGGAAAGCCGATTTCTATGGACGAGTTCGCGCGCTATACCGAGATAGTCAAAAACGTGACCAAGCAGAGCACCGACGATGAAAACGTCGCTCTGTCTCCCGTAGGCGCTGAGATCCTTTTATGCATAGCGCTCCTTGCCTTTATCGATAAAAAATGCGAGATATGCATAATTGAGAGCGACCATTTCGGCATAGACCCGTCGGTACAGCTCCCCCCCCGTTTGCGGCTATAATTTGCGGTAC
>JAZSNX010000092.1:0-20144 GCA_045536665.1 Eubacteriales bacterium | reverse complement strand
TAGTTTCTCCAACGCATGCACTGGCAGGGGAAGAGCATCTTTCCGCAGTCCTTGGCGGTCTGCCACATCTCCTCCGCGTCCGCGACGGTGAGCGCGAGCGGCTTCTCACAGGCAACGTGCGCGCCTGCCTGAAGCGCCTTTATAGTCCACTCCTTGTGATACATATTAGGTGTACAAACAGCTACGAAATCCGGCTTGAGCTCATCGAGCATCTTCTGGGGATCTTTGTAGTAGTTGGGAACGCTATGTCTCTTAGCCGTCTCCGCGGCAACCTCCTCACGGATATCCGCAACACCGACGACGTCTATAAGTCCCTCCTCACGCAGTATGTTGAGCGCGGGGAAGTGCGCGCTGTTAGCTATCATTCCCGTGCCGATTATTGCAACTCTCAATTTATTCATATTCTTATCCTCTCAATATTCAATATTTCCGCATTCTATGAATGTGCCGGTCTGTGCCGACTGTCTGCCCGCGTCAAGCGCGGCTACCACCGCGAGATTTATCTCGGGAGAAAGCATTATATCGGGCTCACACTCGCCCCTAAACACAGACGCAAGGTGCGCTCCGAGGTAATTTGCCTGAGCCTCCTCGCTGCAGGTGATGACCTCCGCGGGTGGCTGGGGCTTATGCGTTCTGCCCTCGTATATCTTGACCTCGTTTGAGTATCTGTCGCAAACGATAACTCCCTCTGTTCCGTAAAGGATAGGGCCTGTGGGTATCTCACCCGGGTTGAACGTTGACCAAGAGCCCTCAAGAAGTCCGACTCCGTCGCCGAAGTCAAGCATCATCGCGCTGTAGTCCTCAACTCCAACGTCGGTAACTACAAAATTTTTCTTGATGGCGCTTACTCTCTTTGCGCCCTTTCCGAACATAAGCGTAGCGAGCACCGTGCCGTAGCAAGCGTAGTCGAGCATTGAGCCGCCTCCACATTCGGGGGTATACCACCAAGACTTCTTGAGATGCTCCTCAAGAGGGAAGGAGAAGGGGCCCCACGTTGCGGGACTGCGATAGGTCACTCTCATAAGCTTTCCTATCCTACCTGCGTCTACCAGCTCCTTTGCCTTGCGGAATGCCGCAAGCCAAGCTATGGGCCAGTTGGTGAGCATCATAACTCCATTTTCCTTTGCCGTGCGCATAACTCTGTTTGCGCCGTCAAGAGTGGGAGTCATAGGCTTTTCATCCATTACGTGTATGCCTCTCTCGAGAAGCATACAGAGAAGCTCCTCACGTGAGCCGTTGTCCGACAGCACGAGCGCGAAGTCGGGCTTTTCTTCAAGAAGCTGTTGCCAAGCGTACTCCTTCATACCAAGCTCTGAGAGCATTCCGCGTCTCTTCTCGTACTGAACGGGGTCTTTGGTGGGGGTTGGATACTCGGCAAAGCCGATCATTTCAAAATCATCGGGATACGCAAGTATCGACTTTGAAAGCATATTTACGTGCGGGTGAACTATACCGAACACCGCGACTCTTATTTTCTTACTCATGTCGCACCTCAGAACGTTGTTTCAAGATCAAGTGTGCAGCCCTTCTCAATAGCCTCGGGGATCTTGCACATTATCTCAAGCACGTGCCTTGCGTGCTCGGGAGAGAGCACGGGAGTCGTGTCCTTCTCGATCGCGTTGACTATATCGCCAAGACAGCAGCACTGATTGTTGATGCCCTTGGGGAGATGCGCGGGGCGGCCAGGCTTCATCCAGCCTCGAAGGTCGAACTCACCGCTGTCCATATATATATCGGGCATGGGGTTGTTGATGTATGGCTCAGTAAAGGAGATAGTTCCCTTATCGCAGAATATCTCAAGCATAGGAGCTTTGGATGCCTTCTGCGAAAATCCCGTGTCGACCATTGCCATTTTACCATCGCCGTAATCAAGCAGAATTACGTACTGGTCGGGTATCTTGTCAGCTTTTATCACCATTCCGTCGATACCGCCCGAGCGAGCGACTCTTACGGGAGTGGTTATCTTACCCATACACGAAACACGCTTTGCGGGCCCCATAATGGCTGTGACTATCTGGAGTCCGTGAACGCCCATATCGACAAGCGCTCCCGCACCCTCCTCGTGGAAGAACGAGGGGTCTGTATTTCTTCTCTGGAAGTACTCAGGACCGCCGTGAGAGGAATTGCACTTTACGTAGTAAGCCTTGCCCATAAGTCCGTTATCGATATACTGCTTTGCGACGTTTATGTCAAAGCGCATAGGATGAACGGGAACACAGGAGAATTTTACTCCCATCCTCTTAGCGAGCTCGATCTGCTCGTTGAGCAGCTCTACGGTGGGAGCGGCGGGCTTCTGAGAGATGAGGTGCTTACCTGCGCCGAGTATCGCCATATTTATCTCGTGGTGCGCCTGAATGGACGCAACGTCGATAGCGATATCGAAATCGCACTTCTCAATAAGCTCGTAAACGCTTGAATACCAGTTGGGGATACCGTACTTCGCGCAAGCCGCCTGCGCTCTTTCGGGAATGATATCGACCGCCGCAACGGTCTCCGCATTAGCTTCCTTGGAAACGTTGGGGAAATACTGCGAATTCGCGAAGCTACCACAGCCTATAATGGCTACCTTCCATTTCTTACTCATAATGACCTCCATTTCGCTTTTGGTGTCTTTTTCCACCTTAAAGCTAAAAATTTTTTTGGTTTTCTATTTACAATTATAAGATTTTGTGTTAAAATTGTAAATACACATATCACTCATTATGGTGGACAAAACCGTCATATGTCAGTTCGGAGGTATCCATGACATACAGTTTCAGCATTGATAAGCTTCCTCAAATAATGAATACCTACACCGTAACCAGAAAAACGGTGTGGCAGGTCGCCGACCCATACAATATCCTCATATTTATATTAGACGGTGAATGTAGGGTATCGACGGTTGGCAACGACTATCATCTTAAGACGGGCGACTGTATGTTCATTCCCGCTGAGCAGTCGTACAAGCGAACTCCCTTGGGGGACGCTATGTGCACGATGATGTATATCCACTTTACTACGGACGAGCCTCTTTCCGAGCTTGAGAACGCCGAGGCGGTACAGCTCATACACACGATGAGAGAGAATATAGAGAAGGCTCTGCTTGATACAAAGAGCATATTTACCGTTTCCATAAAGAGTATTTTCCTTTTTCCTCATATCAAGGGAGACGGCTCGCTCATACCCATCTGCAAAAAAATACAGGAGCTTCGACTTGGCTATAAGGTAGAAAGCTCGCTGTTCCTTTCCGCCTACTTCTGCGAGATACTCGCTCTGCTCTCAAAGCAGACGATGAAGCAGCTTATGAGCGAGGAAGCGGATACCGATATAGTAAAGCTTCCGCACACGCTCAAAAAAGCGGTCTGGTACATAAAGCAAAACCACACAAAGCGCATAAGCCTCTGTGACCTTTGCCACTTCTGCAATATCTCGGAGGCGCAGCTCACGAGGTACTTCAAAAAGGCGTTTGGCACGACACCGATGCAATATATAACCGAATTTAAGATAAACAGAGCCCGTGAGATGTTTCTGACCTCTCCCGAGATGTCAGTCAAAAGTATTTGCGCCACACTCGGCTTTGACGACCAACACTATTTCTCAAGAGTATTTTTAAAAATAACGGGAGAGACACCGACAGAGTACCGCAGACGACTGAGGACGCACGGTAAGGAACGTTAAAAAAACAAACTTTTATGTGTAAAAAACAATCTTTAGGTTTGTTGTCGGTTGACATTGGCGAATATGTGTGCAATAATAAATAAAGTGAAAGAATAAAATTTAAGGACGGTGCTTTTTTTATGAAAAAAACTATTGAGCTTAAAAAGGACGGATTGTATCTTAGCGGAGAAAAATTCTTTCTTCTGAGTGGAGATTTTCACTACTTCCGCACATTTCCCGATGGCTGGAGAAGACGACTTCGTCTTATGAAGGATTTCGGTCTTACCGCGGTCACGACCTACGTTCCGTGGAATCTCACCGAGCCCGAAAGAGGCGTATTTTGCTTTGACGGCAGATGCGATCTTGCGCGCTTTCTCAAGGAGGCTGATGAGGAAGGACTTAAGGTAGTACTGCGTTGCTCGCCTTATCTTTGCGGAGAGTGGGAGTTTGGCGGACTTCCTTATTGGCTCTTAAAGGACAGAACTCTGTGTCTGCGCTCGTCCGACCCCAAATACATAGAGCCGCTGGACGAATATAACAAGGTGCTTTGCGACCTTATCCGTCCGTATCTTTATACAAACGGAGGACCTGTCATTCTCGTAGGACTTGAGAATGAATACGGCAGCTTCGGCGACGACAAGGAATACCTCAGACATCTGTGTGATTTCTACGCAAACGAGAAAATTGACGTTCCGTTTGTCAGCGCAAACGGCGTTGACCCCTTTAAGTATCTCAACGGAACTCTGCCCGATAACTGGAACGGCATCGACTGCGGAGCAAAGGAATCCTCTATACCTCAGTTTGACAAGCTCCGCGAGCTCCAGCCCGACAAGCCGCTTATGGTTGGCGAGGCTTGGGTCGGCTCTATTATGTTCTGGGGACGCTCGTTCGTAAAGAACACCTCGGGCGAGGAACACGTAGAGTTCTTCCGCGAGGCGCTAAAACAGAACGTATCCGTCAATTTCTATATGTTCTGCGGAGGCACGAACTTCGGCTTTATGAACGGCGCTCTTTCACGCACGCTCGGCAAGGACGGATACTATCCGCTCTGCACCAGCTACGACTATAACGCGCCCATAAGCGAGGAGGGAACTCCCACGCCTAAGTATTTCGCGCTTCGTGACGTGCTTGACGAGTATCTTGGTAAGGAAAAGCGTCCTCACGTAGACCCATTTGGCTACGAGGCTCAGAGCATATCCGAGATAAAGCTCACAAAGACCGCTCGATACGAGGATAACCTTGATACGCTCGTTACCAAGAGCGTAAAGTCGCACAAGGTCATATGCATGGAAGATATGGGACAAGACTATGGCTTTATTCGCTATACGTCGCATATGGAGTATACCGACGACAGAACCCGTGTCCTTTATATTGAGGGCCTTGCCGACAGAGCTACCGTATATATCGACGGTAAGTACATCGGAACTGCTATGCGTCTGGCAGACGATAATAAGGAGATAACCTTTAAGGTGGCAAAGGGCGGTAGCGACCTTACCATTCTCGTTGAAAACTGCGGACGCATCAACTACGGCTACAATATGTACGACTACAAGGGTATCAACGGCTGCGTTCGTCTCCGTATAATGAACGAGGACGGCTCGCATCTCTATAACCTCGCTAACAATATGCACTTCACTATTGAGAGCATACCGCTCAAGTCCATCGACGGCTTGAAATACACAGACGATCTCACGCTCCGCAACACCCCCACGTTCTATAAGGGCGAGTTCAACGCTCGCGCGGGTGTCGATACCTTCCTTGATATGAAGGGCTGGAAGAAGGGCGTTGTGTTCGTAAACGGCTTCAATCTTGGAAGATATTGGGAGATAGGCGCTCAGCGCACGCTCTACGTTCCCGGTGAGATAATAAAGGACGAAAACGTAGTTGAGGTGTTCGAGCTTCATACACCCAAGAGCGACCTTACAGTCAGCGCGCTTGACCATTCTCTGCTCTGTGAGCCTGTTGCGGGTACGCTCGCGTCCGCCGACTTTGAATTACTTTGATACTTTAGGGAGATACTATGATAACTACAACACTTTCAAGCGCAGACCTTGCAGTGTACGCAAAGCTCAATAAAAATTTTGCCAAAGTTTTTGAAATCGCCAAAAAGGCTATGACAGACATACCCGCCGTCGGCAAGTATACGGTCGACGGTGACGACTGCTTCTATATGATACAGGAGTATGACACAAAAGAGCCGTCAAAGGGGCGCTATGAAACGCACGAGAATTATATCGACGTTCAGATAATCCTCAGAGGCGAGGAGGAGATACGCTATGAAACGCTTGATAAGCTGAGTGTAGAGACGGCGTACAATACGGAAAAGGACATAGCTTTTTGGAATATGACAGACGAGTATGACAGCGTAAGACTTGTATCGGGCGAGCTTTCGATAATATATCCGAACGAGCCTCACGCGCCGTCGCTTTCAAGCGCGAGCGGACAGTCACACGTAATAAAGCTTATCGCGAAGGTACGCCCTTGATCCTCTTCCAAAAACTTTCAGATTATTTTGCCCCTCCGAGGTCAAACTATACATAGACGGAAAAACCGCCTGAAAGGAGGCTTTGCGAAATGATCATGGACAGAATTGCGCTGATAATAACGATAATCGGCGCACTTAACTGGGGTAGCATAGGTCTTTTCGGCTTCGACATCGTTGCCTGGATAGGTGGCGGCGCAGATGCGCTTGTAAGCCGTATTATCTATACAGTGGTCGCTCTTGCGGGTATCTGGTGCGTAACGCTTTTGTTCCGTACAAGAGAAAGATTCAAAGAGATCGGCGAGGGTGACTAAGCCCGTGCAAAGGCTTTAATAGATCAAAAAACGGACAGCTTCAAACGAAGCCGTCCGTTTTTATATCCCTACATTTCCTTTTTTGAAAGAAAAGAAAATGTAAGCCACAACCTCAAGCGGTTGTCAAAGAAAACTAAGCAAAAAAACTAAGCAAAAGAAAACTAAACAAGAGAAAAGTAGGCAAAAGAAAACACCCATTTAAATGTGTCATTCTGTGCGGAGCGCAAGCGTAGCCGAAGAACCCCCCAATACTTCGTCAAATTAGGATTTATAGGGGAGATGGATCTAACAGGTCGTAGGGGCGATTCACGAATCGCCCGCGGGTCATTCGTGAATGACCCCTACAGTGGTGATAGCGAACATTGTGTGATAAAATGTGTGTTGCGCGAACATCACGCGGGAGCACCAAGGCGCTCCCCTACCGCTCCCAATATTGGTATGTTGGTAGGGGCAATGTTCGCACCTCAATGTGTCATCCTGAGCGGAGCGTAAGCGCAGCCGAAGGATCTCCCACGGCGGGCGATTCGTGAATCGCCCCTACAAAATTGCAATTTAAACAAACCGACAAATCCTAATTTATCACTATTGGATCTTGGACGGGGGATAGCCGAAGAAGCTTTTGAAGCGCTTTGAAAAATACAGTGGGTCGTCGTATCCGACGGCGGTGGCAAACGCGGCAGTCGCGCATCTGTTTGAAATAACGAAAATATAAACAAAGGCAATATCAAACCGTTAAGGAATGATATTGCCTTTTTTTATTCAATTTTGCATTTTGCTCTTTGCATTTTGCCTTTAAGACACCTTCGCCATCGGCATTTGGGCGGTGTTGAGCATATTCTCAATGAAAATTCCATATCCCGTGGTGGGGTCGTTGACAAGCACGTGTGTCACAGCTCCTACAAGCTTGCCGTTTTGAATAATGGGAGAGCCCGACATTCCCTGAACGATGCCGCCGCTCTTTTCGAGAAGTGCTTTGTCAGTGACCTTGACGGTAAAGCATTTATTGCCCGTGGCAGACGTGCGGATATCGCTTATCTGCACCTCGTATTGAACGGGCTTTGTGCCGTCAAGCGTTGAGAGTATATATGCCTTGCCGCTCTTGAGCTCGTTTCTCGTTCCTATTGGCATCGGCTCAAGCAAGAGATTTTGGGGAAGTGTCGCAAACGCGCCGAACACACCGCAATCGGTATTTTTGAGCAGAGTTCCCGTTTTGCCCGAGCTGAAATAGCCTCTGACCTCACCCGGCGCGCCCGAAAGACCTTTGACGACGCCGTTTATGGTAACACCGACCACGCTTCCTCTCTGCATTGGCGTCAGCTTGCCCGTTTCAGCGTCACAAATGCCGTGTCCGAGACCGCCGAAGCTCAGCGTTTCGGGCACGATATAAGTCACCGTTCCTATTCCCGCTCCGCTGTCTCTGACGTACATTCCTGTCTTATATTTGCCGTCCTCGGTGCAATAAGCGGGCGTGAGCGTCGTTCTTGCCGCGCTTCCGTCACGGGTGTATTCTATCTGTATTGACTTGCCGCCCGACTGCTCAGCTATGGCTGTGAGCATAGCGGCATCTGTTATCGTTATGCCGTCCACCCTTACGAGCACGTCGTTCGGCTTTAGACCAGCCATGCTTGCGGGGCAGATCTTGCCGCTCCTCGTTTTGACCTCGCAGGTGCTTGTGACGATAACGCCGTCGGTCATAAACTTAACACCGAACGGTATTCCGCCCGGATAAAGCCTGAGGGATGAATAATTAGCCGACGCGTAGCAAGCCGAAGACGTGCTCAAGGCTCTGCCGCCGTTTGGGCAGAGCACGGCGTTTCCAAAGCCCGATACACAGGACACGCTTGTGCCCGCGGGTGAGGCAGCGCCGCTTACGACCGAGCCAAACATAGCAAACACGACAGCACACGCGAGCAGCACTCTCAAAAATTTTTTTGCCATATTTTTTCCTTTCTTTTTGCAGTTTATTTTTATTATTAGCGACGTTTGCCGCAATAATATAATATGTACGCAAAGCTCGCGCAATACTTGCAATATTGACGCACTGTTCCAAGTTTTTTTAGCTTTGGGCAAATTTTTGCGCGGAGCGAGTGATATAGACGAGTCGGCAAGCCAATTGTTAATTTTTTTGTATTTTTGATACAGATATTGACAAGCATAGGTAAAGGTGTTAAAATTAATTAGTTTTCTAACTAACTATTTTAAACGGAGGACGTTATGTCAAAAAAAATAAAGCAGTTTTGCCCACCCGCGCCGCCGCCAAAGCGCGCTGAGCTGAGCGACAATCCCGTTAAGCTTTGCAACGAGATATCCCGCATATTCCGAGCGAGAATGCGTGAGGAATGCGACATAGACGGGGTTATGTCACAGCCGGGCGCGCGCCTTGTCTTATCTTTTCTCGCGATAAGCGACGGAGTCAGCCAGCGAGAGCTTGTCGAGCGAACTCATCTGAGAGCGCCCACGGTCAGTCTCATCGTCAAAAAGATGACTGACGAGGGAATAGCCGAGCTCAGAGCGGACGAGAGCGACGCTCGTGTCAAGCGAGTGTATATTACGGAGCACGGTAGGCAGACCGACCGAGAGCGCATCAGCGACATCAAGAATATGGACTCGGTGGCGCTGCGGGATATAAGCGACGAGGAGAGCGAGACACTTATGCGCTTGCTGTCTAAAATAAGAAGCAATCTATTGGAAACGGGTGAGGATCAATGAAGAGAATATTTAAGTACTTAAGAAAATACGCGCTGCTTGCCTTTATATCACCGCTGTTGATGATAGGTGAGGTCGCCGCCGATCTTTGCCTGCCTAAGCTGATGACCGTCATCGTCGACTGCGGAATTGCGGCTGGCGGAGACGTTTCGTCCTCAAAACTCGGAAGCGCGGTGATGAGGCTGATATTCGGAGAGAGAACGTACAGCTCGATGCAGGTAATCATAACCTTTGGCGTGCTGATGCTCGTCATAGTTCTCATCGGCGGATTTTTCGGCGTTATGTGCGCGTACACCGCCGCGAAGGCGTCACAGGGACTTGGCGACGACCTCAGGTGTGACGCGTACAGAAAGGTGATGTCGCTCTCCATCGAGCAGACCGACAAATTCACTACGGGCTCGCTCGTCACGAGAATGACCAACGATATCGCGATGATAGTCGAGTTTGTGGAGATGCTGCTTCGTATGCTCGTCCGCTCACCTATGTTCTTTATCGGCGGTCTTATTATGCTGATGACGCTTGATCTCAGCTTTGGCGTGGTAATGCTCTGCGCGCTTCCCGTAATGGCTGTAATGCTTATTTTCGTGCTTGGAAGAGCGATACCGATATACGGTACGGTGCAGAAAAAGCTTGACAGGCTCAACTGCGTCGTTCAGGAGAACGTTACGGGAGCGAGAGTCATCAAGGCATACGTCAAGGAGGATTATGAGGCTGAGCGCTTTGATACGGCAAACAAGGATCTTCGTGACACAAACATTCGCGTTCAGCGCATAATGGCTGTTATGCATCCCGTGCTGATGGTTGTAATGAATCTCGCGATAATCGCGGTCATATACATAGGCGGCTGGAGGATAGATAACGTAGCGGACTCGGGTATGACCGCGGGAACTATAATGGCGGCTATCACCTACATCACGCAAGTCCTTATGTCTATAATGATGGTAACTATGATGTTCCAATCGATATCCCGCGCTATGGCGTCGGTCAAGCGTGTTAACGAGGTGCTTGACACAGAGCCCGTCATTTGCTCGGGCGAGGTGAGCGAGTCGGAGAGCGACGTTGCCGTTTCCTTCAGAAACGTGAGCTTCCGCTATCCGGGAACTACGGGACGCCCTGTTCTGCACGATATAAATATTGATATCAAAAGGGGCGAGACCTTTGCTATAATCGGCGCTACGGGCTCGGGCAAGACCTCGCTGGTCAATCTCATTCCTCGCTTTTACGACGCTGCCGAGGGAGAGGTGCTCATAGACGGAGAACCTATAAAGAATTATGATCTGCACGCGCTTCGCGGGAAGATAGCGTTCGTTATGCAAAAGAGCGAGCTTTTTTCGGGAAGCGTTGCCGAAAACCTACGCTGGGGTAAGGAGGACGCGAGCGACGGCGAGATCGAGAACGCCGCGCGTATCGCGCAAGCGGAGGAGTTTATACTCGGGTTTAACGACGGCTACGACACCTACATAGCGGAGAAGGGCGCGTCGCTCTCGGGAGGACAAAAGCAGAGAATGTCCATTGCCCGTGCGCTCGTCCGCCGTCCCGAGCTTCTTATACTTGACGACGCTACCTCGGCGCTTGACCTCTCTACCGAGTCTAAGCTCCGCGCCGCTCTCAAGACCGAGCTCTCGGGGACGACGGTCATAATGATAGCGCAGAGGATCGCCAGCGTCAAGGACGCTGACAGGATAGCCGTTATCGAGCACGGCACTATAAGCGCCTGCGCTTCTCACGACGAGCTGATGAGAAGCAGCGAGACGTACCGTGAGATATACAATTCCCAGATGAAGAACGGAGGTGGCATAAATGAATAACGCACAGCAGGGCACTAAAAATATGCCGCCTCTGCGTCCTATGGGAGGACCCGGCGGAAGAGGCGGCGGACCGATGGGCGCGCGCGTGAATGCCGAAAAGCCCAAAAATCTCAAAAAGACGCTTGCGAGATTGCTCTCTTACATAGGTAAGAGCAAGATGCTCGTCATAGCGCTCATCGCTATTATGGTAGTGGTGACGCTCACCGACCTTGCGGGTCCCGCAATGCAGGGAGCTGCGATAGACACCATATCCGTAAGAGACGGAAAGGTGTCGGTAGATATGTCCGCAATGCTGACCTATCTTGCCATTATGGCCGTGCTGTTTATCATAAGCTCAACTATGGCGCTGTTTCAGGGCTTTATTGCGGCAAAGCTTTCGCAAAATACAGTTTACACCCTGCGTAACGACCTGTTCAGAAAGATATCAAGACTTCCGATAAAGTATACCGATACGCACAAGCACGGCGACATAATGTCAAGAATGACCAACGACGTCGAGAACGTCTCAAACGCTATCTCGCAGTCAATAGCGGCTCTCATATCCAGCGTTATGACGCTTATCGGCGCGTTTACGCTGATGATGATATACGGCTGGGTAATGGCGCTTATAGCTTGTGTCACTATACCGCTCACTATTCTCGTTTCCACCAATCTCGCTAAATTTATGCGTAAATATTTCGTTCGCCGCCAGAAGCTGCTCGGACAGCTCAACGGCGAGGTAGAGGAGATGGTGACCTCGTATAAGACGGTCGTCGCCTACGGTAAGGAAAAAAAGGCGGTGGACGAGTTTACCGAGACCAGCCATAAGTTTAAAAAATGCAGTATAAGCGCCCGTGTCTGGGGCTCTATAATGGGTCCTTGCATGAATTTTCTCGGTACCTTCAATATGTGTTGATAGCGGCATTCGGCGGATTTTTCGTGCTCAATCCCGTATCCTTTATGAGAACGCTGACAATAGGAAATATCCAGTCTATGCTTCAATACACCAAGAAGTTTACCCGTCCTATCAACGAGATAGCCAACCAATATGCCAATATACTCACGGCTCTCGCCGGAGCGGAGCGTATATTCGAGATAATGGACAGCGCCGACGAGATAGACGAGGGAGTGTCCGATATCAAGATATCGGATATCAAGGGCAATATCGAGTTTAAGAATATCGACTTTGGCTATGAGGAGAACGATCCTGTTCTAAAAGGGCTCGACCTCAGCGTAAGGTCGGGACAAAAGATAGCAATAGTAGGCGCTACGGGCTCGGGCAAGACGACCATCGTAAATCTCTTGACGAGGTTTTATGAGGTCGACGGCGGCAGAATAACTATTGACGGTGTCGACATAAGGGATATCCCAAAGAATACGCTGAGGCGCTCTATCGCGATAGTTCTTCAGGACACCGTGCTGTTCTCCGATACGATAAGGGCAAATATAAAGTACGGCAAAGAGGACGCGAGCGACGAGGATATGAAAGCCGCGGCGCAGTTCGCAAAGGCGGATATCTTTATCGAGCGGCTTCCCGACGGCTATGACAGTATGCTCGCGGAGTCGGGCAGTAACCTATCGCAGGGACAGCGCCAGCTTCTCTCTATCGCGCGCGCCGTGCTTGCCGACCCCAAGATACTCATACTTGACGAGGCGACCTCGAGCGTTGACACGAGAACTGAGATGTATATCCAGCAGGCGATGGTGGCGCTGATGAGCAACCGCACCTCGCTGATAATCGCGCACAGGCTTTCCACGATAAGAGACGCCGACGTTATCGTGGTCGTCAAGGACGGAGCGATAGCTGAGGCGGGAAGTCACGACGAGCTGCTCGGAGCGGGCGGAGAGTACTTCAAGCTTTACAGCAGTCAGTTTGCGGGGGTAGCGACGTGAGCGGCGATTGCTTTGAGAGATTCGCGGAGCTTTGCCGTGCTGACAGAACAATGTACGGAAGCGACGCCGACAACATCGGAACGTACAATGAAAAGCGCTTTCACAGAGTGTTCAAGAGATTTGTGAGCGAGGACGCCGACTGCTACGAGGTCAAGATCGGCAGATACGTTGCAGACGTGCTGTGCGATGGTCATATCACCGAGATACAGACAAAACGCTTTTCAAGTCTCATAAAAAAGATAGGCTACTATCTTGATAGCACCGACTATACCGTATCAGTCGTAAAGCCGCTTATCCGCAAAAAGCGCATAATAAGAGCGGACAGGGAAACGGGCGAGGTGATGTACACCCGCTCCTCTCCCAAAAAAGAGGGAATTGCCGACGCTCTTATAGAGCTTTATCATCTGAGGGAGTACCTTGCGAACGATCGCTTGAGAGCGCATCTATTATACGTTGAGGCAGACGAATACAGGTATTCCGAGAGAGTGCGCTACCGAAAAAGCGGAGCGTATGAGAACGACCTGTTTCCTGTACGTATAGTAGAGGAGACCGTGCTTTGCGGAGCGAGGGATTACGAGCAATTTCTGCCCGAAGCCCTGAGAGGGAGCGAGTTTACCGTCAAGCAGTATGAAAAACAGACGGGTATCAAGGGCAAGGCGGCATACAGCGCCCTGAATATCCTCGCCGCCCTCGGATATCTCGAAAAGCAGACGGACGGCAAAAGGCTTGTGTTTAGGTGCGTATAGGTTTTGAGGGGAACTTCTTGTAAGAAGTTCCCCTCAAACTCCCCTCAAGAACTTTTAAAAAGTTATATTAAGGTATAAATATATTGTTTAGTTTTCTTTTGCCTACTTTTCTTTTTTTAAAGAAAAGTAGGTTGCAATTTGTGGAAAAGTGTGCTATACTAATGTAAAGCAATTGATATACGGAAAGGAATTTTTGATATATGGAAAGCAAGAAGCTGATACTCGTGGCGTCGCCCGCGGGCTGTGGCAAGACTTATCTCGCGAAGAAGCTCGCGAGGGCGCTCGGAAACGTTGTTTATATAGACAAGGACGTGCTCAATCCCTTTGGAAAGCAGATGTGTAAGCTTGGCGGTGTTGACTACAACCCCGATTGCGAGTTCTTTGTAAGAGAGGTAAGAAGCGTTGAGTACGCTGTAACTATGGATATGGCGTTCGAGGCGCTTGAGTTTTCGGATACTGTTATCGTCAACGCGCCCTTTGGCAAGGAGCTGTGGGACAGCGCGTATATGACCGACCTTAAGGAAAGAGCGGGCACGTTTGATGCTCACCTTTACGTGGCGTTCATAGAAAGCTCTCCCGAGATATGCAGAAAGCGTGTCGAGGAGAGAAATAACGTAAGAGACAAATGGAAGCTTGAAAATTGGGATGAATACATAAAGGGCGTTAATTTCCGCTCTCCCACGCATCTTGCCGATATACTTGACCTCTATCTCTACCACAACGCAACCGATGAGATCGCCGCCGAGAGCTTTGAGGGACTTCTCAGATTTATCGGAAAATAGAATATCACAGCTGCGCTCGAAGCTTTTCGAGCGCGCTTTTTTCAAGTCTGCTGACGTATGAGCGTGAGATATTGAGCTTTTCCGCTATCTCCCTCTGCGTCAGCGGCTTTTTGCCCGAAAGACCGTACCTTAGAGTGATTATCCGACGCTCACGCGGCGTAAGAGCAGTCTGGACGAGCCGCATAGCCTTAGCGGAGGATATTTTTCTCTGCACGTCGGCGGCAAGATCGTCCTCGCTTCTTATGACGTCGATATATGACAGCGGATTGCCGTCACGGTCGATGTCGATAGTATCGTTGAGAGATATCTCGGAGGCAAGCTTCTTTTGAGAGCGAAAATGCATAAGTATCTCATTTTGTATACATCTTGCGGCATACGTTGCGAATCTCGCTCCGTTTGCGACCTTGAAGCTATCGACAGCCTTTATAAGTCCTATCGTGCCGATAGATACGAGATCCTCTTGATTTTTGCTCGATGCGTAGTATTTTCTTACGATATGTGAGACGAGGCGGAGATTATGGAGTATCAGCTTTTGCCGAGCCGCCTCATCGCCGCTCTCCGCCCTCAAAAAGTAGTCGCGCTCCTCAGAAGCGCTCAGCGGTGGCGGAAAGTTCTGCGGAGTGTTTATGCCGAGTATCAGGTGTATAAAACCCGTCAGCATAGAAATAATAGATGAAAGCATAAATGTTCCTCCTTTGTTGGATTCCTTAAATCATATGCTCAATATGACGAATTTACACCTAATGCAAGAGCACATTTATGTGCAAAAAATATAAAAATATCGTCACCGAGCCTGTTCGATTGAAGCTTTATTCATATTGACAAGCATCTTTTTGCTGTGATAGAATAAAGGCATAAAGTTGTAACGGCTCTTGGAGGTGTGTATGCTTACGTGGAATGCTATTATTGGACAGTCCGGCGGTCCAACATCGGCTATAAACGCTACGCTTTCGGGTGTGATAAGAGGCGCGCTTGCCGCAAAGGAGATCAATAGAATATACGGTATGAGAAACGGAATAGAGGGCTTGATCAATATGCAGATAGTCGCGCTGGACGCTATACTGACAAGCGATGAGCAGCTCAGGTTGCTTGAGCAAACGCCTGCGGCGGCTCTCGGCTCTTGCAGAAAAAGACTTCCTGACCCACGTTCCGATAAGCAGGAGGACGTTGCGCTTTACGAGCGCTTGTTCGCGATGCTTAAAAAGATGAGTATAAGGTATTTCTTCTATATCGGTGGCAACGACTCTATGGATACTGTTGCCAAGATGAGCGCTTACGCTAAGCGCATAGGCTATGAAATGAGGGTGGTTGGAATACCTAAGACCATCGATAACGACCTTTGCCTGACCGATCATACTCCCGGCTACGGCTCTGCGGCAAAGTACGTCGCTGTTGCTGTAAGAGAGCTTTTGCGCGACTGTGAGGTATATACGAGTCGCGCGGTCACGATAGTTGAAGTGATGGGGCGAGATGCGGGGTGGCTGACGGCGGCGTCCGCTGTTGGACGCATTGTTGACGGACACGCTCCCGACTACGTTTATTTGCCCGAATGTCCGTTTGATATGGAAAGCTTTTTCTCGGACCTTGAGAGGGCGTTCGAGACACATCCTAACGTGCTTGTTGCTGTATCCGAGGGGTTACGATACGCGGACGGACGGTACGTTTGCGAGAAGACCCAAAGCGACAGCGCCGACGACTTCGGTCACAAATATCTTGCGGGGGTGTCAAAGGCGCTTGAGATCGCGGTCAAGGAGAGATTTAATTGCAAGACTCGTTCTGTCGAGCTGAATATTACGCAAAGATGTGCCGCGCACCTTCTTTCCGATACGGATATTTCCGAATCGGTAAGGATCGGCGAGGCGGCTGTAGAGGCGGTGCTCGGTGGGGTGAGCGGAGAGGTGATGGTGTTCGTGCGTAAGAGGACGAAAAAGTATGAGTGTGATATCGATCACAAAAGCGTGAGCCAGATAGCCAACACCACGAAATACGTTCCGAAAAGATTTATCGTTGATGAAAAAAACAACGTTACCGATGAGTGCTGCGAATATATTCTTCCCCTTATAAGTGGCGAATATCCGATAGTATACGAATGCGGATTGCCCAGATATATTTATATATAAGGCTTAAAAAATACAAATTTAATTTGAACAATTTCCATATATTTTAGAATATATCGAGAATATATAGTGATGAAAAAATCAATTAATATTATCAATAAAATATCTGTATATGTGATACTCTTACCTTGAAAAGCAATTCGCTAAACAAATTGTTTAATAAAAATATAGTGACGAAAAATGCAATGCGGTGTTCTATATCGGAGCGCCGCTTTTGCTTTGGATAAACCTCTATAAAATGGATATAATAACTTAAAATCCATTGTGAGGTGATATTATGCGAACGTTTAGCGATAGCTATGACGATAATGTGCGCCAAATTGAAGCGGCGCTTCGTGTTGAGGAGAGCTTTGACGTTTTATGCAAGAAGCTTTCGATAGGTAACGGGGAACTGACGTTTTTCTTTATCGACGGCTTCTCAAAGGATACCGTGCTTCAAAAGCTTATGATGCATTTTCTTTCGCTAAAGTCGGTAAAGGGAAGCGCAAGCCGGTATATGACTGAAAATTTGCCGTATATTGAGACGGACGTGACGGCTGACGCAGACGTTGCGCTGACGGCTGTGCTGTCGGGCTGTACGCTTATGCTTGGCTCGAGCTTCGGCGCTGAGGCGGTGATAATAGATACGAGGACGTATCCTGCCCGTCAGCCTGAGGAATCTGAGGGTGACCGAGTTATGCGAGGGGCAAGAGACGGCTTTGTGGAAACACTTATATTCAACACAGCGCTCATACGCAGACGTATCCGCAATCCCTCGCTCACGATGAGCTACTACTCGATCGGCGGCGACTCTCGCACGGACGTTGTGCTGTGCTATATGGACGACAGGGTGGACAAGAAATATGTTGAAAGGCTGTCGGCTAAGCTTTCGTCGATTAAGACTGACGCGCTGTGTATGGGACACGAGTCACTCAAGGAATGTCTTATAAAAACGAAATGGTACAATCCATTTCCAAAGATCCGCACGACCGAGCGCCCTGACGTAGCCACGGCGCAGCTGCTTGAGGGCAGTGTGCTTATCGTTATCGACAACAGTCCCGAGGTGATGATACTGCCGTCGTCGATATTTGACTTTATGCAGGAGGCAAACGACTTTTATTTTCCGCCGCTTACGGGAACTTATATCCGTGTCGTGCGCTACTTGGTGTTTTTTCTAACGCTTATCATAACGCCAGTTTGGTATCTGATGACAAGATATCCCGAGCTTGTGCCGCATTTTTTGCAATTCGCTATGCCTGAGGAAGCGGGGAAGCTACCGATAATCGTTCAACTTTTGCTTGTTGAGTTTATTATCGACGCATTGAGGCTTGCCTCGCTCAACACGCCGAATATGCTCAACAACTCGCTGTCGGTGGTTGGCGGACTGATACTCGGCGACTTTGCGGTGGACGTAGGGTGGCTTATACCTGAGGTCATACTGTATATGGCGTTTGTCGCGATAGCGAATTTTACGCAGAGAAGCTACGAGCTTGGCTACGCGATAAAATTCTTGAGAATATTTTTGCTGGTAATCACGGGAATATTCGGCTTTTGGGGATTTGTCGCCGGAATGGTGATATCGCTAATATTGCTTGCCACTAATTCCACGGTCAACGGAAAGCGCAACTATCTGTATCCGCTCATTCCGTTCAGCGGCAAGGCGCTGCTCTCAATGATCGTGCGTGTCAAAAAGCCCAAAACTTGACCCGCTTTTCTTCCTTTTTATTATATATACGCGCGCGAGGAGACGAGGGACGCGGTTTTCTTGGGGGAAGCTTCTTGAAAGAAGCTTCCCCCAAGCCCCTTTCAAGAACTTTAAAAAACTGAATTGTAGCGCCAATGTTGTTTATTGGCAAAGCATGATCTGTAGAGGTGAGGTCGCCCTCTCGCCCACTACGGCGGTAGACTCTCCTGTGTAAGGGGAGCTGTCAGCGAAGATGACTGAGGTGTTGTCTGAGAGTATTTTTGCAATCACTCCGCCACGAATGTCCAAAATCAAGTGCCGTGTCGTGAGAATTATTTAAAAATATCCTCAAAATCTCTCAAAAAACGCTCTTGAGGGCGGCAAGAGGCACTTTTATGGGTGCTTTTGGCACAAAAATGCGCATTTTTTGTGCAAATCGCCTTTTTGATGGCAAAAAAACAGTTAAACTTCTATGTTTTCAACAATAAAAATCTATTGCAATATGGACGAATATATGGTAAAATATATAGGCTTGATATGCGTAGAAGCGAGAGGTTGCCGCCAAAAGTGACGTTTTGACGGGTAATTTTCGTGGAGTATGTCCGTTTTGATCGGGCGAATGCATACGAAGCGAGCACTGTGCTCATCATGCGGAGCTTGTGCGATCTGAGCGCCCCGAAGGTCATCGGCAGATGCTGATGCTGGTGATTTCGGATTTTTAAATGGACGCGAAAGAAACGCACGGAACAGTGTTGGCTAAGTTTGCGCCCCCTGAAACGCAGTTCGCGAAGGGTTTGCGAATATGGTTTCTACTTCGCAGACGTACGCGAGCAAGCGAATACTTTAAAAGGAGGAAAAACAGGTGGCAGTCAATGAAAAGATCAGAGTAAGACTGAAGAGCTACGATCACACGCTCATCGATGCAGCGGCAGAGAAGATCGTAGAGCTCGCTAAGAGAAACGGCGCAACCGTTTCCGGTCCTATTCCGCTTCCTACCGAGAAGGAGATAGTAACCATTCTCCGCGCGGTACACAAGTATAAGGATAGCCGTGAGCAGTTCGAAATGAGAACACACAAGAGACTCATCGACATCATTAAGCCCTCTCAGAAGGTTGTAGACGCGCTTATGAGCGTTGAGCTTCCCGCAGGCGTTGAGATCGAAGTAAAAATCTAAATCAAGCACCTCGAGCTCAGCAAAACAAAGATAACAGCCGATGCGACTCGCTCGCAGCTCGGTAACTTTGTAAATCATGTTGGCACAAACCCTTAGGTGTCAACCAATAATTTACAGGAGGAAACAAAAAATGAAAAAGGGTATTATCGGTAAGAAGATCGGTATGACACAGATCTTCGACGAGATCGGCAACGTAGTTCCGGTCACCGTTATTCAGGCAGGTCCTTGCGTAGTAGCGCAGAAGAAGACTGTCGAGACTGACGGCTACGATGCAGTTCAGCTTGGCTTCGCTGAAGTAAAAGAGAAGCACATGACAAAGGCCGAGATCGGTCACTTTGCAAAGAGTGGTGTTGAGAACAAGAAGCATCTCAAGGAGTTCCGTCTTGACGACGTATCCGCACTCAACGTAGGCGACGTCATTACAGCCGATACCTTCGCCGCAGGCGAGAAGGTCGATGTTACAGGTATGACAAAGGGCCACGGTTACTCGGGCGTTATCAAGAGATGGAATCACCACCACCTCAGAATGACACACGGTACAGGACCTATCCACCGTCAGCCCGGTTCTATGGGTGTTATTGACCCCGCGAGAATCTTAAAGAACAAGAAGATGGCGGGTCAGTACGGTAACGAGCAGGTAACAGTACTCAACCTTAAGGTAGTTAAGACCGACGCAGAGAAGAACCTCATCGCAGTTAAGGGAGCTATTCCCGGAGCGAAGGACGGTATAGTATTCATCCGCGACTCGATCAAAGCATAAGCGGAAGGAGGAAACAAAAAATGAAAAAGGGTATTATCGGTAAGAAGATCGGTATGACACAGATCTTCGACGAGATCGGCAACG
>JAZSNX010000006.1:0-7361 GCA_045536665.1 Eubacteriales bacterium | reverse complement strand
CGGGAGGCTGATAGCCTCCCGCGAAATGTTCGCACTTCTCATTCCATATCTCGCAATGTTCGCACCTCAACGTGTCATCCTGAGCGGAGCGTAAGCGTAGCCGAAGGATCTCCCACGGTGGGCGATTCGTGAATCGCCCCTACGAAATCATAATTTAAATACACCGACAGATCCTAATTTAACATCCTCAAGAAAAGAAAAAAGCCTTGGTTTCCCAAAGCTTTGTTTCTTAAGCTGAATTAGTCAGCGTATACGCTAACCTGCTTCTTGTCCTTTGTCTTCTGCTCAAACTTGACCTTACCGTCGATCAGAGCAAAGAGTGTGTCGTCCTTACCGATTCCGACGTTGTTGCCGGGATGGATAGCAGTACCTCTCTGTCTTACGATGATGTTACCTGCAAGCACGGACTGACCGTCAGCTCTCTTAACGCCAAGTCTCTTGGACTCGCTGTCACGGCCGTTCTTTGTAGAACCAACTCCCTTTTTATGAGCAAAGAACTGTAAACTGATTCTTACCATTTTTCATTCCTCCGTAATTTGTGTAAATTTGTACTTGTTTTGGGCTTCAAAAGCTCAGACCCAATCTATGTCCTTAACTTCAACGTCGAGATTTTCGTAATACTCCTCAAGAAGGTCGCAGAGCTGATAGTAATAGGACATAAACAGTCCCGATACCGCATATCTCTTGCGCTCATCCTCCTCAAATTCCGCCAGAGCCGCCTTTGAGCGAACTCTTATGTTTGTCGCGCCCTCGTCGATCTGATAATCAACGTCCGACGCATACGCTACCTCAACGGTGTTGATGATGAGCATAGTCATCGCCGAAAGTGCCGCGCAAAGAACATCCTGCCCTACGTCAGCATAATCCGCGTGTCCCTGCTCCTCAAATCCATAGAAGCTTCCGCCGCTTCTGAAAAAAACGATCTTCGTCATTTTCTCTTTGTTAGAAAATTATGCGTTGATAGATACGATCTGTACCTTGGTGTAAGGCTGTCTGTGACCGATCTTCTTCTTCTCGTTCTTCTTGGACTTGTACTTCATTACATAAATCTTCTTGCTCTTGCCGTTCTTAACGACGTTTGCTGTAACGGTTGCGCCTTCAACTGTGGGAGTGCCAACCTTGAAATCATCTCCCATGGATACTGCCTTGACACTATCGAATGTGATCGTGTCACCCTCGTTAACGTCGAGCTTCTCAACGAAAATAACGTCGCCCTCGTTAACCTTGTACTGCTTTCCGCCTGTTTCGATTATTGCGTACACGAAAAGCACCTCTCTTTCTTATAGACTCGCTAATGTGGGCGGTGAGCCTTGTGGCGCACACTTAAAAAGCCCCCAATATTATGCGGCAGTATATTATACCACAATTATTCCTCGCTTGTCAACACCTTTTTTAAACTTTTTTGGATTTTTTGTATTTTCCGCGTTTCTCTTTTTCTTTTCTGTCCATACTTTTCATATCATTAATAAATTGGTGTTGGAATAGTCACATTTTAGGTGTATAATTGTATACATATAATTATATTTCCCAGAAAGGTATTTTTGATGACGCCGCAAAGGTATGCTATTGCCGATAACGTTCGGCTCTCATATATACAAACTGACAAATTCAAGGCGGAAACGCTTACTGTTTCCTTTGATATACCGCTGACTCACGAGAATTACGTTCTTTCGCATCTCCTTTGCCAGCTTCTCGGCAGGGGCTGCGAGCGTCTGCCCTCGCTGGAGCTCATCAACCGTGAGCTTGACGAGCTTTATTCGTCGTCGCTGTGCTTTAACACCACCGCGAGAGCCGACACGCTCTCGGTCTGTATGTCAGCTGAGATGATAAGCAATCGCTTTATATCCGACGGCACGGACGTTCTCGGCGGTGTTCTTCGCGCGGGCGCTGATATGCTTCTCCGCCCTCTTACGCGGGACGGCATATTTATTCCCGAGACTGTAAGCAAGGTAAGCGCCGCGTTCGTCGATCAGATAAAGGCAATAAAGAGTCACCCCAGAGCATACGCGCTCGCAAGGCTCTCGGAGCTTATGGACAGAAATACAAGAAGAAGCGTTACGCTTGATTACATACTCGAAAGCACCCCAAAGGTGAACGCCTTAGGGCTCTACTCGTTTTATAAGTATCTGCTGTCGTCCTCTTCTATCAGTGTGTTTTACGTCGGCTCGACCTCACCAGACGCAGTTGCCGACGCGTTCTCGGCGGCTTTCGGAAGCATAGTCGGAGTAAGACCTATGCGCAAGCTCCCCGATATCTCGACGCCCGAGGAATATATCTCTGTTACCGAGGATATGCCTATAAAGCAGGGCAATCTCGCTTTAGGCTTCCGCACGGGCGCTGGGCTTAGCAATAATGACCACCCCACCCTTTTTGTCCTAAACGAGATCTTGGGCGGATCTCCCGCGTCAAAGCTGTTCTTGAATGTCAGAGAGCGTATGAGCCTTTGCTACTACTGCTCATCAAAGGCAAGCCTTATAACAGGAAGCATCGTTGTCAGCTCCGGACTTGACAACACAAACAAAGAGCTTGCCAAGAGTGAGATATTCCGCCAGCTTGAGCTTATTGCCAAGGGCGAGATAAGCAACGAAGAGCTTTGTGCCGCGCGAGGCAGTATAAAATACAGCTATTCACAAATATACGACTCCGCGCGCGCCTTGCGCTCCTTTTACACTGAGAGAGACTGCTTCGGGATCGAGGAGACCGTGGAGCAATACAAGCAAAGGCTGCTATCTGTAAGTGCCGAGGACGTTTCTCGCCTTGCGGCTGCTACTGTTCACGACACCGAATTTTTCATAAGAGGTGTCGGCGCGGAAAGTGACGGTGACGACTATGAATAATTACTCCACTACCGTATTTGAAAGTACGCTTCTATGTGAGCGATATGAAAAGATCGACCATCCTTCGGGGCTGTCGATATACGTTTTTCCCAAAAAAATGTCAGCCACCTACGCTTTGATGGGTACTAAATACGGCTCTATAAACAACTCCTTCGTTCCGTTCGGCAAGCACGATATGCTCACCGTACCCGACGGCATAGCTCATTTTCTTGAGCACAAGCTGTTCGCAAACGAGGATGGAAGCGACTCCTTTGAGCGCTTCTCTGCCCTGGGTGCTGACGCAAACGCGTATACGGCGTTTGACAAGACAGTATATCTTTTCAGCTGCACCAGCAATTTCAGAGAATCCCTTGAGGAGCTGGTCACATTCGTTACTCACCCGTTCTTTACAGACGAGTCGGTGCAAAAGGAGATCGGCATAATAGCTGAGGAAATAAAGATGTATGAGGACAATCCCGCAAACAGATGCTTCTACGGCATGCTTGAGGGAATGTATAAGCATCATAGCATAAAAAGGAACATCTGCGGAAACGAGCGATCGATAAAGAGCATAACCCCGTCTCTGCTATATGAATGTTACAACTCCTTCTACCGACTTGACAATATGGCGCTTGTCGTTTGCGGAGACGTAACCACCGAGGACGTTCTCGGTGTCGTAGACCCGCTCCTGCCTACCTCGCGCGAGGGCGAGCCCGCGCTCTGCCCGAACGAGAACGATAACGAGCCAAGGCTTGCGCAAGCAAGGCTGGTCGAGCAACGTATGCAGGTCTCGAAGCCGCTGTTCGATATCGGATTCAAGGATACGGATATCCCAACCGAGCCCAGAAAAAGGCTGAAAAAGAGCTTGGTAATGTCGATACTCAACGACCTGCTCTTTTCGGAATCCGGCAAGCTTTACACCTCACTTCTTGATCGCCAGCTGATATCTCCATCGCTTTCATCAAGCTATACCGTCTCACAAAGCTTTGCTTTTAACGATATCTCGGGTGAGGCTGACGACCCCGCTCTTGTGCTTGACGAGATACTCAAATTCATCGACTCAACCAAAGCGCTCGGACTCGACGAGTCCGATTTCCTAAGGACGAAAAAGGTGCTGTACGCGGACTGGATAATGTCCTTCGATTCGGTCGAGGATATAGCCAACGAGCTGTTCAACTTCGTTTGTGACGGTCTTGAGCTTTTCGACTACGTAAGTGTTCTCGACGAAATAAGCTTTCGTGACGTTTGCGAGGCTCTCACAGAGGCTTTCGACACGGATGCTATGACACTTTCGATAATATATCCCTTAACTAAAGAGAGGTAATCTATGGTTAATATTTCATTTCCCGGTCTTGGAATAGAGACCTTCAAGCTCGATTCGATAGCTTTTACAATACCGATATTCGGCGGCATCGAGATCAGGTGGTATGGCATTATCATCACACTTGGCATAATCATCGCCTTCACATACGCGGTGCTCAGAGCAAAGCAGGCTGGCATAAGCTTTGATGATATGCTGGATATGACTATTTTCACGGTACTTATCGGCATTGTAGGCGCAAGGCTTTATTACGTACTCACCTCGCTTGACAAGTATGACAGCTTCTATGACGTTATCGCTATTTGGGAGGGTGGACTCGCAATCTACGGAGGACTGATAGCGGGTGGTATCACAGTAGTAGTCATATGCATCATCAAAAAGATAAGCTTCTTCAAGGTAGCCGACGCTACCGCCCCCGGCGTTATGATAGCGCAGGCGCTCGGTAGATGGGGCAACTTCTTCAACGGCGAGGCTTACGGCTCGCAGATACTTGAGGAAAGTCCGCTTCACTTTATACGTATGGGCATATATCCTCACGAGCTTGAGGGCGTTCACGGTATGGCGTACGTTCATCCCACATTCCTTTACGAGTCGCTTTGGAACATTCTTGGCTTTGCGCTTATCAATATCTTCTACAAGAAAAGGAAGTTTGACGGACAGGTGTTCTACACCTACGTCGCTTGGTACGGCTTTGGCAGAATGCTCATAGAGGGACTGAGGACCGACAGTCTTTACGTTGGAGTTTTCAGAATTTCTCAGGTGGTCGGATTTATCTGTTTTGTTGTCGGCACTCTTATGCTCGTGCTCGGTCTTCTCAAGGCGCGCCGAGCGGCTCTGACAGCAAAGGACTACGACCCCGCGTATCCTAAATTCGCGACGACCGCTTCTATGGGTACGTTCGAGGCGCAAGACGACGCTACCGACACTGATATCAAAACGGACGATAGAGCCCCCGAGCAAGCAAATGAATACGTAGACGTTTCAGATAAAATAGAAAAATTATTTAACAACGAGGAAGAAAACGAAGATGGCAAAAATAATTGATGGAAAGGCTATATCCGCCGAGAT
Source organism: Eubacteriales bacterium (assembly GCA_045536665.1). GTDB lineage: Bacteria > Bacillota > Clostridia > Oscillospirales > CAG-272 > HGM12713. Next base: position 2,156 of record JAZSNX010000006.1, on the reverse strand, counting down.
ACGTGAGGAAATAAAAAAAGAGACCGAGCAATTCGCTCTCACGCACGGATTCAGACCAGGTCTCGCTGTAATAATAGTTGGTGAGGACCCCGCGTCGCAGGTATACGTTCGCAACAAGCGCCGTGCCTGTGATGAGGTAGGCTTCTATTCGGAGGCTTATGAGCTCCCTGCCACCACCACGCAGGAGGAGCTTAACGCGCTCGTGGACAAGCTCAACGCTGACGACGCTATACACGGCATACTTTGTCAGCTTCCTCTGCCCAAGCATCTTGATGAAAATCAGGTGATACTGCGCATTGACCCCAAGAAGGATGTTGACGCGTTCCACCCTTACAACGTAGGAAAGATAATGATAGGCGACTATTCCTTCCTTCCCTGCACTCCGGCGGGTGTTATGGCGCTTCTTGAAAGGAGCGGGATCGACGTTTGCGGCAAGGAATGCGTTGTTGTCGGTCGCTCTAATATTGTTGGAAAGCCTCAGGCAATGCTGCTGCTCCACAAGAGCGGAACTGTCACGGTCTGCCACAGCAAAACAAAGGATCTCGCCGACGTCTGCCGCAGAGCAGACATACTCGTCGCGGCCATCGGAAAAGCAGATTTCTTTACTGGAGATATGATAAAGGAAGGCGCGGTGGTCATCGACGTTGGTATGAACAGACGCGCTGACGGCAAGCTCACGGGTGACGTAGACTTTGCTACGGTCGAGCCCAAGGCATCTTATATCACTCCCGTTCCCGGTGGCGTTGGTCCTATGACCATAACTATGCTTATGCAAAACACGCTTACCTCCGCTAAGAATTCGGTTAAGTAATTAAAATTGTAAAATATTTTTGAGGGGTCTTTCTAAAGTAATGCGTCGCATAACTAAAAAAGAAAGTCCCCTCTTTTCGTACTTTAATCAGTATTTTTATATCCGCTGATAATTATAGCTGTGACCACCGACAAACAACAGCTTTTCAAGCGACAAAAAGCTCTCCGCCAAAGCGGAGAGCTTTTTTATGTTCAATTAGTTGGGTGTGCCGTAGTCGCCCTCAGTATTAGAACCCTTTTGGGTAAGAGTTCCATCAACGCCTGTTGTATCGTTTCCGGGATCTTCAGGATTGCCACCGTCAGGAGTTCCGCCATCGGGAGTTCCACCATCGGTCGTTCCGGGATCGGTTACAGGATCTTCTCCGTCACCTGCGCACGCTACAAGAGCAGTGGTCATGCAAAGAACAAGTGCAAGAGCTATCAAAAGCTTCCATACGTTTTTCATCGTCTTATTCCTCCAAAATATTTTTAAATATCTTATGGTAATATTCTACCATAAAGCTTCAAAATTGTCAACTGTTTTTATTAAAAAACTTTTAAAAAAATCAAGCGGGACGAACAGGCGCCCAGTTGTCTCCCGGAGCATCACTGTTCTCTCCGATGCCGATGTTTCCGCTACCGTTGTTTTGATCGTGTGTTCCGCCGTTTTGCGTACCGTTGTTCTCCTCTCCCTCTTCATCTTCCGTATCGGGAACTGCAGCGGAAGGATCTTTATATATATCGTCGCCTCCGCAGGAGATAAGAACAGATAACATACAAATAACAAGCGCTATTGCTATCAATATTTTTACTATATTCTTCATTTTTCTATTTCTTTACCAAAAATATTTTTTAAATAAAAGCGGTCGCTACAAGAGTGACCGCTTTTGTTTTTCTTTTAGTGAAGGATGCAACGCTCTGTATCCTTATCGAAGATGTGGAGTCTGGAAATATCAAAGTTGACCTTGATATTCTGACCAGCTCTGGACTTCGAGCGAGAAGATACACGCGCGATAAGTCTTGTCTCACCGATGTTGAGGTAGAGATAGATCTCAGCACCCATAAGCTCGGTTACGTCAACCGCAACGTCGAAGGATGTATCGGGGTTAGCCTCTACAACATTAGCGTCATCGGAAATAGCCTCGGGACGAAGTCCTACAACTACCTCCTGTCCAATGTACTCAGCAAGCTCGGGAGCTGTTGCCTTTTCCTCGGGAAGCTTAATTGTTACGTCCTCGAAGTTGAAGTATACGTCGTCACCCTTCTTTACAAGCTTACCGTTGATGAAGTTCATCTGAGGTGTTCCGATAAATCCGGCAACGAACATATTGCAAGGAGCGTCATAAAGGTTCTGAGGAGTATCGACC
>JAZSNX010000159.1:0-17836 GCA_045536665.1 Eubacteriales bacterium | reverse complement strand
CTTCGTAGCCTATGACACCAATGAATATAGCGACACCCATTGAGATAACTACCCAAACGGACGCTATCCTACGGGAGAGCTTGAGCTTGTTTTTATCCTTTATTGCCATAAATCTCAACAAAATATGGGGCATACCGAAGTATCCGAGACCCCAAGCGAGGGTCGAGACGATAGCGAGGAAGGAATATGTACCGGGGGTTGCCGTTCCGTTAAAGACAGCGGTGACGCTGAGGTATCCGGGGAGATCCTTTACAGCGTTTGTTACGTTTGCCATGCCGTCAACAGATGAAATGCCGAAAATAACGACCACAACGAGCGCGAGCGTCATAACGATACTCTGAAGAAAATCCGTGGTGCTCGCCGCAAGGAAACCGCCAAGCACAGTATAGGCAACTATTACTACCGCTCCCACGATCATAGCCAAGTGATAGTTTATTCCAAACAGGCTTTCAAAAAGCTTACCTACCGCGGAGAAGCCTGATGCGGTGTAGGGAACGAAGAACACGATTATGATTATCGCCGCTGCGGCAATAAGAATACCCGATTTATCGCGGAATCTGTTGGAAAAATACTCGGGAATGGTATTTGCGTGCACCTTTTCGGAATACACACGCATACGCTTCGCGACTATAAGCCAGTTGAGATATGTTCCTGCCGCAAGACCGAGCGCGGTCCAAAACGCCTCGGCTAAGCCGGTTGCGAGCGCGACACCGGGCAAGCCCATAAGAAGCCAGCTTGACATATCGGACGCCTCTGCGCTCATTGCGGTGACGAACGGACCAAGCGTTCTGCCGCCAAGATAAAAGTCGTCGGCGGATTTGTTTTTGTTGGTGAAATATATGCCTATGAGCACCATTACTGTCATGTAGATAGCGATGGTTATTATCATCAGAATGTTAGACATAATCTACCTCCTTCTTTAGACAAAAATGAAATATATCGTTAATTATACCATAAAATCGAAAAAAAGGCAATAGAAATTTTACAAATTATCGCGTTGCGCCTCGAAAAAATTTTTAATTTTTTTAATAAAGTATCGAAAAAGTTATTGAATTGAAACGAAAAATATGTTATAATAAGATGATAATTTATAATCACTACGCAAAGAGCGTGAACTTAATATAAAGTGGAGGTGTCCTGATGGGAGGATTTAACGAGGTTCTCGGTATGATTGGAGCTTTTTTGAATAAATTTTTCGTACAGACCGTTATGAACATACATATAAGAGATATCATCGATATCCTGTTGCTGACGTTTGTGCTTTTCTTCGTCTACACGCTCATAAGGGATAGCCGCGCATGGAAGCTTCTCGTGGGACTTGGAGTGCTTTTGCTTATATCCATAGTTTCCGAGACATTCGATATGAACGCGCTGAGCTTTATATTCAGCGACTTCCAGTCCTTGGGAATACTTGCGATACTCATTTTGTTCCAGCCCGAGCTGAGAACGGCGCTTGAGAAGGTGGGCGGAACACCGATAACGGGAATAAAGAGTATATCGACTGAGTCCAAGGACCTCGCCACGAGAAACGCCGAGATAGACGCTATCTGCACGGCGGTCAGCGAGCTTTCCAGAGATAAGGTGGGAGCGCTTATCGTAATAGAGCGCTCAACAAAGCTCGGCGACTTTGTAAAGTCGGGAGTGTACGTTGACGCGGCGATATCGCCTTATATGCTCAGAAACATATTCTTTAATAACGCGCCGCTTCACGACGGAGCGGTGATAATCCGCAACAGCCGTATCTGCGCGGCGGGCTGCTTCTTGCCACTGTCTACCAAGGAGGATATCGATAAGGACCTCGGCACGAGACACAGAGCGGCTATCGGACTTACCGAGATAAGCGACGCTCTCGTTATAGTGGTTTCCGAGGAAACGGGAACTGTTTCGCTTTCTATCGACGGTAATCTTGAACGCAACTACAACTACAATACCTTAAAGCAGGCGCTGAACGCGCATCTCAATCCGCTCGGAGCGGCAGAGAACGCGAAGCACAGAGTGCCCAAGTCTCGTAAGAAGAGGTCTGAGTGAGACAAAAGGAGGTTTATAGATGAGCAAAAATACACACGAGTATAACGACGGCTCTTATGTCGTCAAGAAAAGCAAGAAATCAAGCATTTTTGCGCTTATCATCTGCTTTCTCATAGCATTCGTTATATGGGCATACACCATGTCGTACGGTGACGGTGCGCAAGCGCCTAAGGACGATACGGTGACGGAAGAGTCGGTATGAACGAAAAGGAAGACAAGATATACCGTCGCTTTTGTATGGGAGGCATTTCTCTTTCTCCCGATACTGAGGAGGCGGAGGCATGCCGTATAGCGGCAAAGCAACTGAAGCGTGCAGGGATAAACCCTGCACGACTTCGTTTTGATATTTACAAAAGATCGATAGACGCAAGAAGAAAACGGGACATAAAGATAGTATATTCCGTCGCTGTCAGCGCGCCGGAGGGTATGTCCGAAAACGCGTTCGCCGCTCTTAAGGGCAAGGTCACGCCTATAAACGACGAGCCGATAGCTATCAGCTACGGTAAGGAGAGAACGGACGTTCCGCCCTTGGTCGTGGGAATGGGGCCGTGCGGTCTTTTTTGCGCGTTGCTTCTCGCAGAGCACGGATATTGCCCGACTATTATCGACAGAGGTGACGGCATAAGAGCGAGAGTTGAGAGGACGAGTCGCTTTTTCGAGAGCGGAGAGCTTGATACAGAAAGCAATATACAGTTTGGCGCGGGAGGCGCGGGAACGTTTTCCGACGGAAAGCTGATGACCAGAGTCAATGACGCGAGAGTAAGCTACGTGCTTCACCGTTTTTGCGATTTTGGCGCGCCTGAGGATATACTGACCTCGGCGAAGCCGCATATAGGAACAGATCTTCTTGTGGATATAGTCGACAGGATACTTTTGCGCATAGAGGAGCTTGGCGGAAGAGTTATTTACAGATGCAGGCTCGACGGTATAAAGGAGCTTGCGGACGGTACGGTTTGCGCCCAAACAACGGTGGGCGACATAAATTGCTCGGCGCTCGTTATGGCGATAGGTCATAGCGCGAGGGATACCTACGCTTGGCTTATGAAAAACGGCTTTGTCATAGAGCCGAAGCCATTCTCGTTAGGTGTGAGGATAGAGCATCTTCAAGATGATATCGACAAGGCGCTTTTTGGCGATTTCGCGGGGCACGCAAGGCTCGGACACGCTGAGTACCACCTTTCCGACACATCTTCGGGCAGGGGAGTATATACCTTTTGTATATATCCTGGCGGCGAGGTCGTGGCAGCCGCGAGCGAGGAGGGCGGAGTCGTAGTTAACGGAATGAGCCGACACGCGAGAGACGGCAAAAACTCAAACGCGGCTCTCTTGGCGTCTGTCCGTCCCGAGGACTACGGAGCTACCCCCAAGGACGCTATAGACCTTCAAAGACGGCTTGAGAGGCTCGCCTTTGAAAGTGCGGGAGGCGAATATTATGCGCCTATGCAGACTGTCGGGGACTTTGTTGACGGAGTGAGCGTTCATCGCCCGACAAGAATAAGACCGACTTATAGAGACGGCAAGGTAAGGCCCGTAAGGCTTGATAAGCTTTTGCCTGAATTTATTACCAAAGAGCTTGGGCTGGGACTGCGCAGCTTTGAGCGAAGGATAAGCGGCTTTGCCGCAAAGGACGCGATATTGACGGGAGTAGAGACGAGAAGCTCAGCGCCTGTTCGCGTAATGAGGAACGATAGTCTCGCGGCTATCGGGCATAACAGCATATACCCCTCCGGTGAGGGCGCGGGCTATGCGGGAGGCATAACCAGCGCCGCTATCGACGGAGTGCGCGTGGCGACGGCGATCATGGGGCGCTTCGCGCCAAGCGGCGACGGCGGAATTTGTTTTGGCGAGGTGACTGATGAAAGAAATAAAAAGAGAAAAGATATGGGAGAGGAAGTACGTATCGGGTGATACCGAAAGAGACGCGGCAATAACCGACATCTCACGGACGCTCGGTGTGTCATTCCTTTTTGCGGTGCTGCTCTACAACAGGGGCTACACCACTCCCGAAGCCGCAAGGAGATTTCTCCGATTTGAGGAGACCGATCTGCACGATCCCTTTTTGCTCGCGGATATGAAGAGGGCGGTGGATAGGATACTCAGCGCGGTAGATAACGATGAAAAGATCTATATATACGGAGATTACGACGTGGACGGAGTTACGTCTGTCAGTGTGCTCTATCTTTATCTGACCTCATTAGGCGCGAGAGTCGGCATAAAGATACCCAAGCGTGAGGGCGAGGGCTACGGCGTCTCCGCGACGGCAATAGATAGGATAGCGGCAGATGGCTGTACGCTTATTATTACAGTTGATACGGGAATAACGGCAAACGCCGAGGTGGAATACGCAAAGACGAAGGGAGTCGATTTCGTTGTTACGGATCACCACGAATGTCACGGAGAGCTTCCGCGCGCGAGTGCCGTTGTCAATCCGCACAGACCCGACTGTCCATATCCTTTCAAGGAGCTTGCGGGAGTCGGAGTCGTGTTCAAGACTGTCTGCGCCTGTGAGATGGAAAGATGCGAAAGAGCGGGTGAGGCGGTTATAGACGGAGTTCGCAGAGTCTGCAACGAATACGCGGATCTTGTCGCGGTAGGCACTATTGCCGACGTTATGCCGCTCGTGGACGAAAACAGACTTATAGTCAGCCTTGGTCTTGCGAAGCTTGAGAAGGGAACGGGAAGAGCGGGTCTTGAGTCCCTGCTCGATGCGTCCACCAAAAGAGAGGGTGATACCGCTAAAAGAAAAAAGGTGACCTCGGGAATGATAGGCTTTGGCATAGCGCCGAGGATAAACGCCGCGGGAAGGATAAGCGACGCCCTCATAGCGGTCAAGCTTATGCTTGCCGAGAACGCGGATGAGGTCGCGGCATATACTGAGGAGCTGTGCGAGACAAACAGGCAGCGCCAGATCGAGGAGAACCGTATAGCTACCGAGGCTTACGAGATGCTTGAGAACAGCTGTGAGTACGATAACGACAAGGTCATAGTGCTCGCGCACGATAACTGGCAACAGGGAATAATAGGAATAGTTTCCTCAAGGATAACCGAAAAATACGGTCTTCCGTCCATTCTCGTCTCATTCTGCGGAACAGAGGGAGATGAGCCGAACGCGTTTGACGACGGAAAGGGCTCGGGCAGAAGCATAAAGGGACTCAATCTCGTTGAGGCGCTCGGAGCTTGCGAGGACCTGCTCGTTAAATACGGCGGACACGAGCTTGCGGCGGGACTTACTGTAAAACGGGGAAGACTTGACGAGTTCAGAAGGCGCATAAACGAATATGCCGACGCGCATATGACCGAGGAGATGTTCAGCATAAAGCTTTCCGCGGAGTGCGAGCTTGCGATGAGCGAGGTCAATTTAGACTTTGCTATGGAGCTGCAAAGGCTGGAGCCGTTTGGCATCGGTAATACGTCTCCGCAGTTCGTGATGAGCGGAGCTACGGTAAGACGTGTGACGCACATAGGCGGCGGAAAGCACACAAAGCTCATACTCCAGAAGGACGGCATCTCGGTGACAGCGATGTATTTTGGAGTGGGAGAGGGCGAGCTCGGAGTAGGAGAGGGAGACGACGTTGACGTGCTGTTCAACATAGACGTCAACGACTACAAGAACGTCAGAAGCGCTCAGATGATACTCCACGATATAAGATTGTGTCAGGCATACGACGGAAAGCTTGACGAGGAAAAGGACAGATACGAGCAGATAAGAGTGGGCGGAGGCTACCGACTTGAGGAGTGCGTGCTTCCGACAAGAGACGATTTTGCCCGTGTATATACGGCGCTTCGCAGAGAGTTCCGCTCGGGGAATACAGTTCTTGATATCAAATCGATACTTAAGCTCATCAATTCTCCCGCATACGAGCGTATAGGCTACGTAAAGCTCAAGTATATCCTCAGGATACTCAATGAGCTCAGCATATGCGTCGTAGAGGAAGAGGGAGATGACCTTTACAGATTCAACATATTCTTTAACGCCAATAAGACGAATATAGAAAAGTCGTCTATCCTAAAAAAGCTCAAGAGCCAATGTGTAAACAGACAAAGCGCGGAATGAGCTGTTAATTACGAGGTTTATTATATATGTCAATGTCAAGAGAGGACAATTCATACGTATCAAGGCTCTTTCAGATGCTTAAGGCAACGGGAAAGAACTATGATATCGAAAAAATAAACAGCGCATACGAATATGCGGCGGCGCTTCACGAGGGACAGTTCCGCGTGAGCGGCGAGCCGTATATATCACACCCGATAGCGGTAGCCGAGATAGTGGCGAGCCTTGAGCTCGACACCAACTCCATATGCGCCGCTCTGCTTCACGATACCGTTGAGGATTGCTCTGATAAGACTAATCTCAAGGAAATAGAGAAGCGCTTTGGCAGCGAGGTCGCGTTGCTTGTCGACGGACTGACAAAGCTCGTTCCTCTTTACATCGAGGACAAGGAGGAGGCGCATATCGAAAATCTGCGCAAGATGCTCCTTGCGATGTCAAAGGACGTAAGAGTTATCTTTATAAAGCTTTGCGACAGACTTCACAATATGCGCACGCTCGACGTAAAGCCCGACCCCAAGAGACGTTCAACGGCTCTTGAGACAATGCACGTCTACGCGCCTCTTGCTCACAGACTTGGTATGCAGAAGATAAAGCAGGAGCTCGAAAATCTTTGTATATCTTATCTTGACCCCATCGGCTACGCCGAGGTGGAGAGCTATATCAAGGAGAAGTACGGAGAGAGCGTAGGCTTTATCGAGAACGTAACGGCGCAGGTCGACAACAAGCTGCGTGAAAATTGCATACATTTCGCTCTTAAGGGACGCATCAAGTCAGCATACAGTATATATCGCAAGATGTATAACCAGAATAAGAGCTTCGATCAGATATACGATTTCTACGCTATGAGAATAATCGTTGATACCGAGCTTGAGTGCTATACGGCGCTCGGACTTATCCACGAGATGTTCAAGTCGATACCGGGCAGATTTAAGGACTATATATCCACGCCTAAGCCAAATATGTACCGTTCGCTTCATACGACGGTCATAGGAAGTGACGGCATACCCTTTGAGGTGCAGATAAGAACGTGGGAGATGCACCACGTCGCCGAGTACGGTATAGCGGCTCACTGGAAATATAAGTCGGGTGAGAAGTCAAAGGAGGATATGGACAAGAAGCTTGAGTGGATATCAAGGCTTGTCGAGACCGAGAGCAGCGTTAAGGATCCGGACGAATTTCTCAACGCTCTCAAGACGGATATCTTTCAGGACGAGACCTTTGTCTTTACCCCCAAGGGAGACGTGCTTGCGCTTCCTCAGGGAGCAACGCTTATAGACTTTGCTTATTCCATACATTCGGGTGTCGGCAACTCGATGATAGGCGCTAAGATCAACGGAATGATAGTTCCGATAGACAGCTCGCCCGAAACGGGAGATATCGTTGAGATACTCACCTCGCAGAGCTCCAAAGGACCTAGCCGAGATTGGCTGTCCATAGTAAAGACGAGCGAAGCGAGAACTAAGATACGAGCTTGGTTCAAGAAGGAAAAGAGAGCGGACAATATCGTTGCGGGTAAGGCAATGGTGGATACCGAGTTCAAGAGATGGAAGCGTCCGTTCACCGAAACGCAGAGAAACGAGATAGTTGCGACCGTAGGACAGAGAATTGGCTTTAACAGCGCGGACGACCTTTATAATACACTTGGCTACGGCGGTATATCCATGACCAAGGTTGCGGGTAAGCTACACGACGAGTTTGAAAAGACGGTAGCCGCTCCCGAGCCGGAGATCAAGGAGGATATAAAGCCCGAGCAGATAAAGACCGCAATACCCAAGAATATAAGATCGAACGGCGGAATAATCGTGGACGGAGAAAACGGCTGTCAGGTCAAGTTTGCCAAATGCTGTAATCCGCTTCCCGGCGACACGGTCATCGGCTTTATTACTAAGGGCTTTGGTATATCTATTCATAAGCACGACTGCCCGAATGTCAATATGATGATGCAAAACCCCGACAACGCGGAAAGATTTGTCGAGGCGTATTGGGAAAAGGGACAGAACACGGGTACACAGGATATGTACGAGGCGCAGCTTTGCGTTTACGTCGAGGACAGGCTCGGCATAGTCGCGGATATTTCTGTCGCGCTCTCTGATATGAGGGTATTCCTGCTTCAGATAAACACGACAAGGAGCGGTGCTGATAAGACGGTGGTAAATCTTACGGTAAGCTGTAAGAACGTCGATCACTACCATTCCATCGTTTCCCGTCTGCGCTCTATTTCGGGAGTGCTTGACATAACCAGAGGATTTTCATAATAACGGAGGATCATTGTTAATGATAGCGGTAATACAAAGAGTGTTGAGCGCTACCGTCAAGGTTGACGGAGAGCTTGTCGGAAGCTGTGGCGAGGGACTTTGCGTGCTTCTCGGAGTGGCTAAGGGAGATACCGAGGCAGACGCGGACGCGCTTGCGCGTAAAATTCTTAATCTTCGTATATTTGAGGACGAGGCTGGCAAGATGAATCGCTCCGTGGTTGACGTTGGCGGAGGTATGCTCGTGGTGTCTAATTTCACGTTGCTTGCCGCGTACAAAAAGGGAAACAGACCCGATTATATGGGGGCGGCTGCGCCCGACAAGGCAAATGAGCTTTATGAGTATTTCGCGGACAACTGTCAGATGTTCGTGCCCGTCGGTAAAGGTGTGTTCGGAGCGGACATGAAGGTGGACATCGCAAACGACGGACCCGTTACCATTGTTATGGACAGCGCGGTGCTTCTTGGTAAGCAAGCATAATTCCGACAAGGACAAGGAAGATGTTATGATAATCAGATTAGAATCCCCGATAAACAGATATTACGTGCAAACGCTCGCTATGATATTCTTTCCGGGGGAGAAGTTTGGCGAGGACGAGCTGACGAGAACGGATGCTCCCACTCTTTTTGTGCGTACAACGGATACCGAAACGGGTGTGGACGCATACGCTGAGGCAAGCTTTGAGGGAAATACGAGCAAGGCTGAGCACACCGCCGAGAAGACCGACGAACGAACGAGAGAAAGAACGCTCAAGCTCGCTGTCGGAGGAGCGGTCATAGGAGCGCTAAGCACGCTCGTTGGCTACCGCCCCGCATGGGGAATGCTCATAGGTGTTCGCCCCTCGAAGGTGGCAAGCGAGATGCTCAATGCGGGTATGAGCAAGACCCGAGTAAAAAGACTGCTCAATACCGACTATCTCGTTATTCCTAAAAAAGCGGCGCTCGCGACGGATATAGCGCTTACTGAAAAGAGAATAGTAGGCGAGCCTTCAGTAAAGGATTGCAGTGTTTACATTTCCATTCCTTTCTGTCCCTCAAGATGCTCGTATTGCTCGTTCGTCTCGTATACCTCAAAGAGACTTTTGTCGCTTATTCCCGAGTATCTTGAGAAGCTCAAGACGGATATTGGGGGACAGTTTGACATAATAAAAAGGCTTGGACTACGGGTGCGCACCGTATACATAGGCGGAGGAACTCCCACTATACTTGATGAGCGTCAGCTTGAGGAACTGCTCAGGTTTATCGGCGAGCAGACCGATGTCTCGGCGCTTGACGAGTATACTCTTGAGGCGGGAAGACCAGATACCATAACGGCGGAAAAATTCGCGATAGCCAAGGCCTACGGAGTAACGAGAGTCAGCGTAAATCCGCAGAGCCTTTGCGATGAGGTCCTGTGCGGTATAGGCAGGAGTCATAATGCCGACGACTTTTTCCGTGCCTACGATATAGCAAAGCAGTCGGGCATAAAAACGGTGAATGTCGATCTTATAGTGGGACTTCCCGCGGACAACTTCAAGCGTTTTTCGTCTACGGTTGACCGCATAATATCGCTTGATCCCGAAAATATAACCGTACATACCTTTTGCGTAAAAAAGAGCGCTGAGATACTCAGAATGAATTCACGCATCTACTCCGTTCACGGCGGAGACGCGGGCAAGTGCGTCGACTATTCGCAGATAAAGATACAACAGGCGGATTACGTTCCGTACTATATGTATAGACAGAAAAACACCGTGGGAAACTATGAGAACGTAGGCTTCGCCAAGGCGGGGCACGAGGGTCTGTACAATATTTATATGATGGAGGAGATACACTCGATATTCGCCGCGGGCGCAGGTGCTGTGAGCAAGCTTGTGGACAACACGGGAGCGTACGGGAAATCGGCGAATATAGAAAGACTGTTCCACAACAAATATCCTTACGAATATCTCACGGAGGATAGGAATAGTATGTTTGAGGAAGCCGCGCTGAGGTTTTATACCGAGCATAATATGCTTTGACGCGGCAACGTGCTGAAAAAAGGAGGTCGCGCCGTGCGTATAGCAGAGCTTATCAGATACTGCGATGAGGATTTCAGAAAAAGACTGTATTCCATCGCGGACAAAATATATGCCGACGGGGTAAGGCTTGTCAGTCTTTCAGGACCTACGTGCTCAGGAAAGACGACTGCTGCGGCAATGCTCGCAAAGCGCCTCGGAGATAAAGGCAAGAGCGTGCATATCGTATCTATCGACGATTTTTATTACGACAGAGACTATCTGCATCTGCTTTCCGCGAGCAAGGGGCTTGACACCATAGATTATGACAGCGTCGATACCATCGATCTCGACTCTCTTGGAAGGTTCGTCGAGGATATGTATGAAAAGGACGAGGTGCGTTGTCCCGTGTTTGATTTCAAAACGGGAAAGAGAACGGGAGAGAGACGTATCAGCGCGGGAGACGACGATATGTTCGTATTTGAGGGTATTCAGGCAATATATCCCGAGGTGACGGCGCTGTTCGCCGCTCACGGCTACGCAAGTGTGTATATCGCGCCTCTCAGCTCGGTACGCTCAGCGGACGAGGATTTTGCGCCGAACGAACTGAGACTTCTTCGCCGTATAGTAAGGGATACAAATTTCAGGGGAGCAGACGCTGAATTTACTCTTAAGCTTTGGGAGAGCGTCAGACAAAACGAGGAAAAGAATATTTTTCCGTATACCGACGCCTGTACATACAAAATAGATTCAACTCAGGAATACGAGCTTTGCATACTCAAGCCGTTTCTTGAGAGTATACTTGCGCCCATAAGGCCACAGTCGGAATATTACTCGCTTACAAGGCGAATACTTGAGAGAATATCCGATATAGAGGGGGCAGACGCCTCGCTTATCGGAAAGGACTCACTTTACAGAGAATTTGTATAAGAATAACACCGTCCATTACGTTACATAAATCCAACGCAAGTCGCTTGGTTATGAATACCCCAAGCGTGCGGCGAATAAGATTTTAGTACGGTCTCTCACGACAAGGTGAGAGCAGAACGTAATGGGCGGTGTTTGCGATTGAAAAGAGCTGATACGCCGTTGGGCGGCAGCGAGCGCACTTTTATGTCGGGCGTGCTCGTGCTCACGGCATCTACGATAATTGTTAAAATAATAGGTCTCGCGTATAAGATCCCGCTTTTGTCCGTTATGGGAGCTGAGGGAATGGGGTATTTCAACTCGGCATACGAGATATACGCGCTTCTGTGCGGCATATCAACGTCAGGACTCCCCATAGCGGTGTCGATGCTCATCTCCTCAGCAAAGGAGAAGGGAGATCTGATAAGCCAGAGAGGCGTGTTCAGAACGGCATCGGCGCTGCTGCTTACAAAGGGCATACTGAGCTCCGCGCTTCTTGCGCTTCTTGCGCGCTCGGTCTCTCGCTTTATAGGTAACACGGACGCCTATCTTGCCATACTCGCGATATCTCCCGCTCTGCTGTTTTCCTGCGTATCGGGAGCTGTAAGGGCGTATTTTCAAGGGCATAGACGAATGACTCCAACAGCGATATCTCAGCTTATCGAGGCTCTCGGAAAGCTGATCTTCGGCGTGGCGTTCGCTTGCCTTGCTATTGCTATGGGGCTTGGCGTGCCGACAGCGGCGGCGTTTGCTGTCCTCGGGGTTTCGCTCGGAAGCCTGCTTGCGGCGGTGTTTCTTGTCGTAAAAAGAGCGTTTGAGACAACGGAAAGTGTTCCGAAAGGAGATAGATCGGGAAAGGGCTACTTGCTGTCGCTTTTGCGTATATCTTTGCCTATAACCGTGGGCTCTGCGCTTATGGGAAGCACGAGAATGATAGATATGGCGCTTATAATGAGAAGGCTTCAGGATATAGGAGTGAGCGTCGCTGAGGCAAATAGGATATACGGCTCGTACACCACGCTCGCTCTGCCTATATACGGACTCGTTCCCGCGTTTATACCGCCGATAACCGAGAGCCTTATACCGAGGCTAAGCGCGGCGGTGGGGACAGCGCACGTGGGTGAGCAGAAAAGCGCAGTATCGAGCTCGATGAGGCTGACTCTGCTTCTCGGAGTTCCTTCGGCAATGGGAGTCGCGCTGTATTCCGGTCAGATAATAGCTCTGCTCTTCGGTCAGACGGAAGCCGCCGCTATCGGCGCTCCGCTTTTGTCCGCGCTCGGAGTGTCGGTACTGCTTACGTGTATGACCACTACCGTCACCGCAATACTTCAATCTTACAAAAAAGTGATAGCGCCAATTGCGGCGCTTGCGGCTGGAGCGGCGGTCAAGGCGGTCAGCGCATATGTCCTTATAGGTATCCCAGACGTAAGAGAGCTGGGCGCGCCTGTAAGCACGCTTTTGTTCAACGTTACCGTTCTTGCGCTCGACCTTGTGTTCGCTTATCGCGTCATTCCAAAAGGCGCGGGTATGCTAAGAGCCCTGCCAAGCTGTGTCATCGCGTCTGTCATAGCTATGATAATGTCATACGCTACCTATCTCGCGCTCAGCGCGCATATTTCGGGAGAAACAGTTTGCTTTTTGACGGCTCTTGTCGTGGCGGTGGTGTCGTATTTTGCGCTTGCCTATGCCTTCGGTATGGTTAGCAAGGACGATTTAACGGTATTATCTAAAAAAAAGCGGCGAAGCCTGCCGCTTAAAAATAAAGGAGAATAAAATGACTACCAAGGAAAAGATCGAATATTTGCTTAATAAGGAGAGATACTCCTTTGACGACCTTGTGCTTATTATGGAGATACTGCGCTCGGAGGAAGGCTGTCCGTGGGACAGGGAGCAGACGCACAAGAGCATAAGAAAGGACTTTATAGAGGAGACCTACGAGGTAATAGAGGCGATAGATACCGAAGACCCCTCGCTTATGCGTGAGGAGCTTGGCGACGTGCTTCTTCAGGTGGTGTTCCATGCCCGTATTGAGGAAGAGGAGGGAAGGAGCAACATCGACGACGTTGCTAACGATATATGCGCGAAGCTGATTCACCGTCACCCTCACGTGTTCGGGAACGTAGTCGCGGAGACCTCCGAAAAGGTGCTTTCCAACTGGGAGCAGATAAAGAGCGATGAAAAGGAGAGAGTGACAGTTACCGATAAGCTGCGCGCTATCCCGCCAATGCTTCCCGCGCTTATGAGAGCGGAGAAGGTTGGCAAAAAGGCGTCCTGCTTTGACTTTGCGGACGCTGAGAGCGTTATGGAAAAGCTTTGCGAGGAGCTTTGCGAGCTGTCTGAGGCGATAGATGAGGGGGAGACTGCGCATATTGAGGAGGAGATGGGCGACCTTTTGCTCACCGTCACCTCGCTTTGCCGCAAGCTCGGCGTTGATCCCGAGGTGGCTCTGAACAAGGCTACGGATAAGTTTATTGATAGATTTGAGACGGTCGAAAATGTAACGATAGAGCGCCAATTGACCATAAAAGAAATGTCAATGATAGAGCTTGACGCTATCTGGGATGAAATTAAACATAAAAAACAATAAATTTTTAAAAAAATTGGAGAAAAAAACAAAAAAACTCTTGTAATTACAAAAAAAATGTGTTATAATGTTTTTGTAATTCAGAGGTGGACTGTATCCACACGGAAAATAAAATATTATAGAAAGGTAAGATCATCATGAACAAGACACAGCTCGTAGACGTAGTAGTAGCAAAGACCGGTATGAAGAAGAAGGAGGCAGAGGCTGCAGTTAACGCTATGACTGAGGCTATCACAGAGGCTCTCAAGGCTGGCGATAAGGTTCAGCTCATCGGCTTCGGTACATTCGACGTTAAGGAAAGCGCAGCAAGAGAGGGTCGTAACCCCAGAACAGGCGAGACCATCAAGATCGCTGCTTCCAAGAGACCCGTATTCTCCGCTGGTAGCGCACTTAAGAACGCTGTAAACTAATTGTTTTATGAAATTCGGGCGATGGTTTTCCGTCGCCCTTTTTCATTGTGAACGGAGGAAAAATGAGACTTGATAAATACCTTAAGGTATCGAGGATAATCAAGCGCAGAACGGTGGCAAACGACGCTTGCGACGCGGAGCACGTGTGCGTTAACGGAAGACGCGCAAAGGCGTCTTATGACGTAAAGGTCGGTGATATTCTTGAGATAACCTTCGGACAGAGAACGCTTAAGCTTCGTGTCAAGGAGGTAAAGGACAGCGTGGCTAAGGCGGACGCCGCCGCAATGTATGAGATAATAGAGGAATAGTCCTCGCAGAATAAAGGGAGATATCTCCGCATATGATTTAACAAAGTCATATGCGGAGGTTTTTTTATGGCGGAAAAGACACGTACTCTTTGTCTTACGGATAGGAGCGATCTCAGGATAACCGGAGTCGAGGAGGTGGTGAGCTTTGACGAAAACGGAGCAGAGCTCAAATGCGAGAACGGCAGGCTGTTCGTTGAGGGTGAGGAGATACGTATATCAAATCTCAACACCGATAGTGGAGAGGTAAATATAACGGGTAGGATAAATGCGATGAGCTATGCCGACGAGACTGATAAAAAGCGTCGGGGAATGATGGGAAGGCTGTTTGGCTGATGGAGATAGAGCCAAGGATACTGTTAAAGCTATTGCTCCTTTGCGTCTGTCTTGGAGCTGTGGTGGGGAGCTTTTGCGATATTTTTCGCGTTTTTTTCTCTTTTTTTAAGAAAAAAGGGGTCAAGTGGGGCGTGGCGCGCTTTTTTTGCGATCTAACGGCAGTGCTTACAGCCACTCTCGGAGTGATAGCGCTTTGTTATTATTTCAATAACGGAACACTCAGGGGCTTTTGCTTTATCGGGGTTGCGATAGGCTTCTTTGCGTATAGATATACACTGTCATTTCCGTTTCGCTTGCTTTTGAAGCTTATCTTTCGTATGTTATTCATAATTTTGCGCATAATTCTGCTTCCTTTTGCTAAAATTTTCACGTTTAGTGTAAAAATTTTAAATAAAACAAAATTTTATCTCGCTAAAGTACTTGAAAAAGTTCTGCTGATGGTGTATAATATAATTAATTATAATTATATATTAAAGAGGTCAAAAAAGGGCTTTCTTGATGTTTGACGCAAAACGGAGGAAAAAATGGCAGGAAGGAAGTATTTCGCGGATAAAAAGAAAACGCCGACGCTTATCGTGGGCATTCTTCTTGCGTTGCTTTTCGTCTTTGCCGTGGCATTCTTTTTGTGGAGCGTAATGCGTTATAACGAGATAGAGGAACAAAAAAAGGAAAAAGAGGAATACATACTTGAGCTCAGCAATAACATAGATAAGCTTGAGTATCTCGTTGACGCGCCTCTTGATGATGAATATAAGATACGCGTTGCAAGGGAAAAGCTCGGAATGTGCTTTCCGGACGAGATCATATTCCACACGGAATACAACTGATATAAAAAACGAAAGGATGCGCATAATATGAACGATACACGATCAAATGCCGCTGAATATTTCTTCCATCAAGGAACGAATTATAGGACATATGAATATCTTGGTTCTCACCCCGCTGAGAACGGCG
Organism: Eubacteriales bacterium; assembly: GCA_045536665.1. Lineage (GTDB taxonomy): Bacteria > Bacillota > Clostridia > Oscillospirales > CAG-272 > HGM12713. The sequence continues at coordinate 2,034 of JAZSNX010000159.1, read as the reverse complement.
GATACGTCTTTCGCGTGTGGGCGCCAAACGCCACGAGAGTATTCCTTGTCGGAGACTTTTTAGATTGGCAGCTCGGCGTTCCGATGGACAGGGTCACCGAGGGCGGTGTATGGGAATGTACGGTCGAGAATGCGAGGATAGGCGACAGATACAAGTATAAGATACTCAACGGCGCACAGTGTCACCTTAAGTCCGACCCATACTGCTTCGCGGCGGAGTGCCCGCCCGACACGGCGTCCGTGATATGTGATATCGAGGGATATAAGTGGAGAGATAGGGGCTGGCTTGCTTACAGAAGAAGCAAGACGGGCAAGATGTACTCAGAGCCCATGAATATATACGAGGTGCATCTCGGCTCGTGGAAGCGCCACGAGGACGGTGAGTATTACACCTACGCGGAGCTTGCGAGCGAGCTCGCTCCGTACATCAAGCAAATGGGATACACGCATATTGAGCTTATGCCGATAGCCGAGCATCCGTTTGACGGCTCGTGGGGCTATCAGGTGTGCTCCTATTACGCGCCGACAGCAAGATACGGAAGCCCTAAGGACTTTATGGCGTTCGTAGACAGTATGCACGAGGCAGGCATTGGCGTTATAGTTGACTGGGTGCCCGCGCATTTCCCCAAGGACGAGCACGGACTCTACGAATTCGACGGACAACCTTTGTATGAGTATCAGGGAATTGACCGAATAGAGCACGCGGGCTGGGGAACGAGACGCTTTGACGTCGGCAGAAACGAGGTGGAGTGCTTCCTTGTGTCGAACGCCGACTTTTGGTTGAGGTATTACCACATAGACGCGCTTCGAGTCGACGCGGTGGCTTCAATGATATATCTTGACTACGACAGAAAGCCTGACGAGTGGATACCTAACGTCTACGGAGACAACCGATGCCTTGAGGCGATAGCGTTTTTCAGGAAGCTCAATTCGCATATCAAGGGGGCTTATCCCGATGTGCTTATGATAGCCGAGGAATCCACGGCTTGGGGCAACGTCACCACATTTGAGAATGGCGGTCTTGGCTTTGATATGAAATGGAATATGGGCTGGATGAACGATACTTTGGCGTATGCCGAGGTCGATCCGCTCTACAAAAAATTCGAGCACGAAAAGACAACTTTTTCAATGACCTACTCCTTTAATGAGAAATACGTTTTGCCAATATCGCACGACGAGGTCGTTCATGGAAAGAAGTCCTTCCTTGATAGAATGACGGGTGACTATTGGCAGAAGTTCGCGGGGACGAGAGTCTTTATGGGTTATATGATGACGCACCCCGGTAAGAAGCTGATGTTTATGGGCGGAGAGATAGGACAGTTCCGTGAGTGGGACTACGAGGGACAGATAGAGTGGTTTCTTCTTGACTACGATGCTCACGCTAAGCTCCAACGCTTCTCGGCGGAGCTCAATCAGCTTTATCTCAAAACACCCGCACTGTGGCAGATAGACGGCTCGTGGGACGGCTTTAAGTGGATAGATGTTGATAACCGCGACCAGAGCATACTCTCATATCGCAGGATAGATAACGACGGTAAGGAAGTAATAGTTCTTATAAACTTCACGCCCGTCACCTATGAGGACTACCGCATCGGTGTTCCCGAGGCGGGTCTGTACCGTGAGATACTAAACTCCGACGACGAGCGCTACGGCGGTAGCGGTGTTGTCAATACGGGAAATCTCAAGAGTGAGAGCATACCGTGGAACGGACTTGGTAACTCCATCAGAATGAGAGTACCTCCTCTCGCAGTGACCATTCTCAAGTGTGCGAGGCGCGCAAAAAAAACGCAAAAACAATAATAGCTCAAAGACCCAAAATATATAAAAAACGGAGGAAATTATGTCTAGGAACAAGGAATGTGTTGCAATGCTTTTGGCAGGCGGACAGGGAAGCCGTCTGTACGCTCTTACGGAGACCAACGCTAAGCCTGCCGTGCCCTTTGGCGGTAAGTACAGGATTATCGACTTCCCGCTTTCAAACTGTGTAAACTCTGGTATCGATACGGTGGGCGTACTCACGCAGTATCAGCCGCTT
>JAZSNX010000176.1:0-10912 GCA_045536665.1 Eubacteriales bacterium | reverse complement strand
TATCGCTTCTGTCCATTATGTCGTCAACGACTCCGTCGTAAGAGGGCAGACCGCACCAAGGCTCGATGCAAACGTAGGGCGCGTCGCTCTGAGGCTTGTGCCAGATGCCCATATATGGGAAGCCCGCGTACTTATAGGTCACGTATCTTGAGGACTTGTCGCTCTTCAGCGTTACCGTGTCGGCAATTTTATCCCAAAATATAGCGTCTATGTCGAAAAGGCTGTGGCAAAGCGGGACTTTTCTGCCGTCAACAAGGGGGTATACCTTTTTCTTTCCCGTGTTGAAGCAGGTGTCCGTAAACATAAGCTGGTTGGGCGTGCAGTCCTTTGCGAACTCGAGATAATAGTCCTCAAAGCTACCGCCGTCAAGAGGCACGTTGAAGCCGGGGTGACAGCCAAAGGTCGCGGGGAGCGTCTTGTCTCCCGTGTTGCTTATCTCAACGTGTGAGCTTAGCTTGTCGCCGGAGAGCGTGTAGCTGACAGTGAGCGCGAACTCAAAGGGGTAGCAAGCGCGAGTCTCGTCGTTCGCGTTGAGGCGGAAGGTGATGCTGTCGTCGGTCTTTGCTACCACCTCATAGTCCATAAGTCTCGCGAAGCCGTGGTTGCCGAGGTCGTAGGTCTTTCCCTCATAGGTATATTTAAAGCCGAAAAGTCTGCCGCAGACAGGGAAGAGCAGAGGCGCTTGGCCTGCCCAATAGGCGGGGTCAGCCTGCCAGATATACTCGCAATCGCCTCTTTTGACAGAGATCAGCTCCGCGCCGTGGTCGCAAAGAGTTACGGTAAGCACGTCATTTTTAAGAATGTAGTTCATAACTATTTTTCTCCGTAAATAAAATTTTATTTATATAATAATTATAGCAACAACAAAGACTTTTTTCAAGACGTATTTTAAACATTTTTTAAAATTCCATATGCCTATTCCCCCAGCACCAAATTTTGTGTTGCTTATTGACATACAAAAGCGGATAGTGTATAATTAAACCGTAATGTGGGCGTATTACTGTATTATGAAAACTATGATATAATGGAGAGAGCAAAATGAGACAATGTCCAAAATGTAATGCAAGTATTATAGAAAGCGCGAAATTTTGCCCGAAATGCGGTGTTAATATCAAAAAGCACGAGGAAGAGAATGCCAATGACCGTTTTTGCCCTGAATGCGGAGCGGAAATCAGCGGCGGTGCTTTTTGTAGCGAATGCGGATTTAAGATAGGTGCGGATGATTCGCCGAAGGAGTTGTCGGCATTTGAGCATCTTTATATTGGTGACGGTACGTATATGATTACCGGCGTGAAGGATAAGACCGCTATGCAATATATCGTTCCCGAATGCGTTATGGGTATTGGCAATAACGCGTTTGAGGGCTGTGAAGCGATAAAGATCACGTTGCCCGACTCAATTTTGCAGATCGGTGACTGTGCGTTTAAGGATTGCAAGAAGCTTTTGAGCATCAATATACCCGCTCAGCTTATGAAGGTAGGCGATGAGGCTTTTTGCGGATGCGAGGAGCTTGACATTGAGCTTCCCCCGTACGTATGCAGAGTAGGCAAGGATGCCCTCAAGGACACTCTTCGCACCAAGCTCGAGTTTGAAAAGCTCATTGGCGAGATAACGCAAGCGCTTGACGAGGCGGAGAAGCTGGAGGAAGAGCTAAAGAAGGAAGAGGCGCGAATGGCGGAGCTTGCTAAGTGGAACATTGGTTGTACGGTCACGTTCGGTACGTACAATGCGTATAAGGAAGGGATCTATAGTTGGAGTTCTGTGAGAAAAGATCCCGTTGAATGGCTCGTTCTTGACAGGGTGGAAAACAACGCTCTTATCATCAGCAAGTGTGTGCTTGATTGTATGCCCTATCACGAGGACGATGATAATATATCGTGGAAGAGTTGCTCTTTGCGAAAGTTTTTGAACGATACGTTTTTCAGTGCCGCATTTGACGCGGACGAAAAGGCAAGGGTAAAAACGGCAAGACTTCGATCTCGGTGTGAATACAGCTCCATCGAAGAAACGCATGATAAGGTATTTATCTTGAGTGCGGACGAGGCGAAAAGCTATTTGTCGGCAGAGGAGAGAAAGAGCTTGCCCACCCAATATGCCGTGAATCAGGGCGCAGACGAGGATTTTTATACGGGATGCGCTTGGTGGTGGCTTCGCGATACGTTTGAATATGACGGCAAAACAACTTCCTTCTGTGTTGAGGGCGAGAACGGAGATGTAAGAGAGGAAGGACTTGACGTTGATACAAACTTCGTAGGAGTTCGTCCCGCGCTGTGGGTAAGTATTAATATTTAAAATTTAAAATCAGAAAAGTCGCACTGTGCGCGAGAGATCGTGCTCGGTGCGGCTTTTTTGCTTTGTGGCTGACGTTGCTTGTGCGTGTTCTGCATATTTAAAATACTTTTTGCAAACAATAAGGGTAATTGTAAGGCTTGGAGGAAAAAATGCAAAAAAGGATAATAAAAATAAAAAACGCCGCGATAACAGGGGCGGCGAGCGTTGTCGGAAAGCACGAGGCGACAGGACCTCTCGGCTCTTGCTTTGACGTATGCGATACGACGGACAAGTTTGGCGCGCAGACGTGGGAGCAGGCGGAGAGCGCTATGCAGAAAAAGGCGTTTGAGACGCTTATGAACAAGCTCGATATAAGTCCTACGGACTTTGGCGCTATGTTCGCGGGAGATCTGCAAAATCAATGTGTTGGCTCGTCATACGGACTTATGGAGTTTGATATTCCGTACTTTGGTCTTTACGGCGCTTGCTCTACCTGCGTAGAAGGGCTGATGCTCGCCGCGATGGGCGTTTCGGCGGGGCATTTTGAGCGTGCCGCCGCCGTGACCTCGTCGCATTTTCTTGCGGCGGAGCGGCAGTACAGAAGCCCTATCGAATACGGAGCGCAACGCTCGCCGACAGCTCAGTGGACTGTGACGGGAGCGGCGGCGTTCTCGGTGGAGCAAGAGGGAGCGGTGGCTATAACCGAGGCTATTCCGGGTATAGTCGTTGAAAAGGGGATCGACGACGCCTCGAACATGGGCGCGGCGATGGCGCCCGCGGCGGCAGATACGATAAGCGCGTACTTTAAGGAGAGCGGTCTTTCACCAAAGGATTTCGACCTTATTCTGACGGGAGACCTCGGATACGAGGGCGGCTCGATACTTTGCGAGCTGCTGCTTTGTGAGGGGCTGGATATCAGAGAGATATACAACGATTGCGGTGTTCTCATATACGACAGGATAAGGCAGGACAAACACGCGGGCGGCTCGGGCTGCGGTTGCTCGGCGGTGGTGCTTGCCTCGCATATTCTTGAAAAAATAAGGCAGGGAAGCCTTAAAAACGTGCTGTTTATGGGAACGGGCGCTATGATGAGCCCGTCGAGCGTTCAGCAGGGACTTGCCATTCCCGCTGTCGCTCATATGATAAGGCTTGAGCACGCGGAGGTGTGATATGGATATGATACTTGATTACGTTTGGGCTTTCGTGATAGGCGGCGCTTTTTGTGTTGTCGCGCAGATATTGCTCGATAAAACGTCGCTCACACCCGCCCGTATACTTGTAGGTTATGTCGTGGCTGGAGTTATACTCGGCGCGGTTGGGCTTTATAAGCCGCTTTTGGAATTCGCCGGGGCGGGCGCTTCTACTCCGCTCACGGGCTTTGGCTACGTTATAGCGGACGGTACAAAAAAAGCGGTGGAGGAGCAAGGGATAATAGGCGCGCTCAGCGGCGGGCTTACCGCTTCCTCAAAGGTCATTGCCGCGGTCCTTACAATGTCCTTCATTGCCGCGCTTATAGGCAAAAGTAAACCGAAATAAGAATGTGAGGACGCGTTTTTTGAGGGGTGCTTTCTTGAAAGAAAGCACCCCTCAAGCTCCCCAAAAGAACTTTTAAGAATTATATTATAGTACCAATATTGTTGGTGGAGAAAGTGGGATTTATCGGTGTGTTTAAATACATTTTACGATTTTTCTCGTTTAACTTCTCACCGACAAATCCTAATTTTAATATCAATAAAATAAAACCGAGGGGAACTTCTTTCAAGAAGTTCCCCTCAAAAATCGTGTCCTTTAAACTATCATCTGCGCTATCCAGACGACGCAGGGCATTGTAGCGATAGCCAAGAGAGAGGCTGTACCGACGCCCTGAGCGGAGAAGCCCGGTGAGATATCGTACATTTCAGCGAGCATTGAGACCGACGTTGCCGACGGCATAGCGGTTATGGTTGCGCCGAACAGTATCCAAAGCTCGGAAAATCCGAGAAGCTTCATACCCACGCAAACGAGCAGCGGCATAACGAGCAGCTTAAAGAAGCACATATAGTAGACCTTCCATGAGCCAAAGATCTGTCCGAACGTTCTGCCCGCTAGAAGCGCGCCTATGATGAGCATAGACACGGGCGTGCAGAGCGAGGATATATAGGAGAACGACGACATCACGAATACGGGAAGCTCAAAGGCGGGCCATACTGCGGGTATGAGGAAGATCGCAAAGCCTATGAGACTGGGGATAGTTCCTTTATTTATAAGCGCTTTTTTGAGCGTCAGCTTGATATCGTCTCGCTTGCGTCCGAGTATGGCAATGCCAAGCGTCCACATAAGGATATTGAAGCTTGCCACGATAAACGACGCCATAAACGCGCCGATGTCGCCAAGCAACGATTGAAGTATAGGTATGCCGATAAAGCCCGTATTACCGAATATCATTGAGAATTCAAGTATCTTTCTCTCGTTAAGGTCCTTAAAGCGAATGCAGGCGAGGTACGCCACAGCCCCCATCAAGAGGTGCGCGACTATACCGAACGCAAACGCCTTAAGTCCGAGCGAGAGATTTTCTGCCGAATATCTCATCTTTATAAGTGATGAGATTATCAGCGCGGGCTGAGCTATTTTGATGATTATCTCCGACATCTTTTTTGATGCCGCGCTGTTTATAATACCCATCTTTCCCGCGATGTAGCCTACTATGAGCATTACAAAAAGCGTGGCGATGGTGTTGAGAAATGACGTATAATTCATTGTAATATCCTGTTATTTATCTAAGCTCGTCGAGCTTTTGCTTTATCTTTTTCATATCCGCGAGCATCTCCTCTTTTCTGCGGGGATCGCGGAGAAGCAGGGCGGGGTGGTATACGGCGGTTATGAGGAAATTGCCCTTCTCAAACCATTCGCCGTGCTCCTTGGTTATCTTAAAGTCCGGCTTTATCAGCCTCATCGCCGATATTCTGCCAAGGCATACTATCATCTTCGGCTTTATCAGGCGTACCTGACGGCGCAAGAACTCGATGCAGGCGTCCTCCTCTGCGGGGAGTGGGTCACGGTTTTTTGGCGGACGGCACTTGAGTATGTTTGCGATATAAACGCTCTCCCTTGGGATATCGACGGCAAACAGGTATTGATCGAGCAGCTTGCCCGCTCTTCCAACGAACGGAATTCCTGTTTTATCCTCGTTGTCTCCGGGCGCTTCGCCGACGAAAAGTATGTCGGCATTCTCGTTACCCGTGCCGAAAACGCAGTTTGTGCGTGTATGGCACAGCTCACAGGCGGAGCAAGCCTCGCATTCGTCACGAAGCCTTTCCCAGCTATCATTACTCATTTTTGAATTTCCTTTCACAGAGTTATTTTTCTGCATTCGAGATAGTATCTCTTGTCCTCGGCGTGTCCCATCGAGAAGGTCTTTCGGGGGAGAGCACCGTCAAAAATTACGGTCTTGAAAAGCTCGTCCTTGCCCATTCCCGAGAAGATAAAGCCAATTGCGTTCTGTCTTGACGCTAAGGTCTTAGTCGAGCTCTCGCCGTGGATGTAGTCTACCTCAACACCCTTATGGGTCTTTATATAATCGTCTATAAAGTCTTGAAGCGTGCCTACTGTGAGCTGACGGATGGGGCGAGAAAAATGGATAAATCCTGTTTTATCGCCGACTATGTAATCCACCCTTTGAGAGTTTGCCTTGCCGTCAAGCGACTCGGCGTATTTGCGAAGCGAGATAATAACATCCTGCAAATCAACACCGAACATAACTCTGTATATAGGCTCGAACTTAAGCGCTTCGTCGTGTATGTTGACTATCTCGCATAGAGCGTATCTGGCGGGATGCGACGCCGCCTTTTCCGCTCCGAGGCTTGCCTTGATCTCCTCATACGCCGCCTTTGCCGACGCTAACGAGTGGTTGCCGTCGCCGACAGCGAAGAGCAGGGGAGCGAGCGAAGCGTCGCCGTAGCGAGCCTGCATCTGCGAGGGCGTGATGAGAGCGTCGAGCGCCGATGAGAGGGCGTCGATATTATCCTTGCTTAAAAATCTGCCCTTGATATGACCGCCGCCGAGCATAAGAGGCGTGTCGTAGGCGAGAGCGCCGTCACAGCTGTCGATAAGAGGCTCTATGACAGTTTTCTCGGGGTCGTCGATAAGCAGCATAACGTGGGGAAGCTCGATCATAGCCCCTCTGCGTATAGCCACACGCGGCGGTATGCGCTCGACCACGGTTGCCTCGGTGGCGCGGATAAGTGAGCGAGCGCCCTTTGTGTAGTCGTAATGCTCGAGGTCAACGGCAAGCATAACGCCTCGGCGAATACTGCCGTCGGACTGTTCGCGCTCTACGAATATCATAGCGTTTTCATAAGACACGAGCACGTCACTAAGATAGCGCCTCATAGTTTGATTTATTTTCGGGATACGCTCCGCCGCCTCGTAGAGATACACCTCGGGGAGTATCATATCAAGCGTAGATGGCTTTTGCGCGACCTCTCGCTTAGCGTTCTCCCAATATTCGGGCTCGCTCGTGAATTGGTCGCAGGCGACTACCGACCAAGCGTATGCGTCGGTCTTGTTCTGATCGGGCAGAAGTATATCTGCCGCACTAAAGCATTTATTCATTATTCATTCCTTTCAAGGACGTATTTTTTCAAAGATAGAGAACAGCCCCAAGCGGTGGCAGAGCTTGTAGTTGTCGTTTGAGCGCGCTGTCCATACAAAGCCTCGGCAACGGAAAACGGTAGCGCACAGACGGAAGGACAGGCTTTTCATATGGTCGATGCTCACCGATATAAAATCGGGACGGCTGAGCACGTTCGTAAGCAGCGCGCTCAGCATAAATCTCTTGAGCGGGCTTACTCCGACGCCTCGGCTTCTCTTGAAGCTCGTTACGAGCTGACCTCTCGCGAATCTTGGGCGGTAGCTCTTGAACCAAGCGAGCTGTCTTGGGTCAAAGGACTGAACGGCGAACGCGCCGTCATATACGTCAAGCTGCTCGGCGAGCGCGCGGCAAAGCGGCTCGCACTTGCCCTCACCCTTTATCTCGATAAGCAAAGGTACTTTGCAGTCAACCACCGACAAAAGCTCATTGAGCGTAGGAATGGTATGCTGAGTATCCAAAAGGCGAAGCTTCTTGAGCTCGACGAGAGCGCATTCTGATACTCGCTTGTCAACTCCGCACATCCTCTTGAGACTTGTGTCGTGGAACACGACCACGTGACCGTCGGCGCTAAGCTGAACGTCCAGCTCTATGCCGTAGCCGTATTTTACAGCGAGACGGGCGGCGGCAAGCGAATTCTCGGGATTCAAGGAGTCCCAAAGACCTCTGTGGGCATAATCGGTGCTGACCAGCTCCATATCCGCCCCGTCAGTGACACGCGGCATTATAAGAAATGCGTATATTACCGCTACTATAATTATAACAAGCAGTGCGACTGTAAATATGAGCATTATTTCTTACCCCTGTTGCCTATCATATACGCGGCTCTCATAACGGCAGCTTGTGTCTTTCCGTCGTATATCTCGCCTCTCATTATCATTTCGACAAGCTCGTCAACAGGTATCCTCACAGTCTCGATAAACTCGTCGTCATCGGGATCAGTTTCTCCAAACTCAAGCCCCTCAGCAAGGAACATATGAATGCATTCGTCGAGAATAGCGGGGGAAGAATAGTATTTGCCCATATAGGTAAGGCTCTTGCAGGTCGCTCCCGTTTCCTCTCTGAGCTCACGGAGCGTAGCCTCTCTGGGGTCTTCCTCCTTTGAGTCAAGCTTACCGGCGGGTATCTCGAGCATAAGTCTTGCGACCGCGTATCTATACTGACGAACGCAGATTATCTCGCCCTCGTCCGTTACGGGTACGACGCACACAGCGCCTATATGCCTGCAGAATTCTCTGAAAGCCTCTCTGCCGTCGGGAAGATATATCTCGTCACGGTAAAGATGAAGCACCTTACCGTCAAAAATAAGCTCTGATGACTTTTTCTTTTCCTCAAATCCTGAAATATCGTTCATCGCTTTCTCCCAAAATGAAAATATATTATAATTATACAACAACAAACGCTTAAAATCAATAGCTTAACTCTAAATTTAACTTGATTATTGGCGCGTTATGTGTTAAAATATATTACGTAAAGCACAAACACTTTTGAAAGGCGGTATATATGAAGCACGTTGATATATACACTGACGGCGCGTGCCGCGGAAATCCCGGCAAGGGCGGCTGGGGAGCGATACTCGTTTACGGCAGCATAGAGAAGGAGATGTCGGGCGGAGAGCCTATGACGACCAATAACCGAATGGAGCTGCTTGCGGCGATCCGCGCTATGGAGGCGCTCAAAGAGCCCTGCGAGATAACGCTGACCTCAGACTCAAAGTACCTCACGGACGCGATAAACAAGGGTTGGCTTGAATCCTGGAAGGCGAGAGGCTGGAAAAAGGCGGATAAGTCCGCGGTGCTCAACGTCGAGCTTTGGCAGAGGATAGACGAGCTTTTAAAGCTGCATAAGGTGACCTTCGTCTGGGTGCACGGACATCAGGGACACGCGTATAATGAGCGCTGTGACGTTCTCGCGACTACCTTTGCCGACACGTTTTGAGCTGATCGTGACATCATTTTGGCTAAGTAAGCGCAAAAAAGTCGAATGAGTTTATGCAAAGTCATATTTTGTAGATAATCATTTTAAAAAATTGTGAACTCACTTGTTTTGACGAAAGAAATATGTTATAATATTAGCGAAGGAATATATGCTCGGGAGGTATATCAGTATGAAAGAATCACAGTACGCTGAACTTAGCGTGATAGGTATGAAGGGTTGCGAGCAGTTTGCCGCGCAGGTCGACTATTATCTCAAGGATTGGAGACGTCACGGAGGTGACGAGTCTTTCCTCGTGCACGCTGACTGTCCGAGATTCGGCACGGGTGAGGGCAAGGCTCTCGTTCACGAGTCGCTCAGAGGTCACGACCTGTATATCATTTGCGATATGTTTAACTACGGTGTTACTTACAAGATGTACGGCAGAGAAGTCCCTATGAGTCCCGACGATCACTTTGCTGACCTTAAGCGTATAATTGCCGCTAATATGGGTAAGGCAAGGCGTGTGTCGGTAATTATGCCTATGCTTTATGAGGGCAGACAGCACAAGAGAAGCGGACGTGAGTCGCTTGACTGCGCTATCATGCTTCAGGAGCTTGTCAATATGGGAGTTACCAATATAATCACGTTTGACGCTCACGACCCCCGAGTTCAGAATGCTATTCCGCTTTCGGGCTTTGACAACGTTATGCCCACCTATCAGATGATAAAGGCGCTCGTTCGCAACGTGCCCGATGTCGTGATAGACAAGGACGAGCTTGTGATCATCTCTCCCGACGAGGGCGCTATGAGCCGTTGTATGTATTTCTCGTCTGTGCTTGGACTTGACATCGGTATGTTCTACAAGCGCCGCAACTACGCGGTAGTCATCAACGGACGAAACCCCATAGAGGCTCACGAGTATCTCGGAAAGGACCTTACCGGAAAGGACGTTATCATCGTTGACGATATGATATCCTCAGGTGAGTCGCTTATCGACGTTGCGGTTCAGCTCAAGGAGAAGGGAGCAAAGAGAATATTCGCGTTTGCGACGTTCGGTCTCTTCACTGACGGACTTGACAAGTTTGACAAGGCGTATGCTGACGGAGTGTTCACGAGAGTGTTTACCACCAATCTTGTTTATCGCCGTCCCGAGCTTTCGAGCAGAGAATGGTACGTTGAGGTAAATATGTGTAAGTACGTTTCTTACATCATCGATACTCTCAATCACGACTACACGCTCAGCGAGCTTCTTAATCCCGTTAAGCGTATCCACAACCTTATGGACAAGCATAAGGCAGAGCAGACCTCACAGATAAAGATGTCCTTTGAGGACTAACGACATATAAAAAGCACGTTGCGGATGCGACGTGCTTTTTGCTTTGCGAGCTCACGGTAATTTGAAGCTTTGAAACAAAAGAGAGCAGACATAGCTATATCTGCTATCCTTAACGGAGAAATCGTGTCGGCGTATAAGCGGAAGGCGAATTGCCTTCCGCTTTTCGCTTTGTTAGGCACTTTCTTCTTTCATTGCCTCAATTAGTTCCTCTTGGAACGTTAGCATTCCAAAACGACAAAATTTTCCGAGTTCTCAAAGTTGCTTGTGGTGAGATCTCCCCATTGAATACCATCTTCAGCCTTAACATCGTTTTCCCGATACTCGATTTTTTGAGTATTGAAATTTACACGAATGATATAATTGTTGTGCTGAGCATATTTCTTATTGTAGATATTATTTACGCCATCTTCGGGAAGGTAGTCCATTGCTTTCAGTAAACTTTTGACTTGTTCTTGGTTAATTTTCATTGATTTATTTTCTCTCCTGTTTACCATTTTTGAAAAAGTTACATTATTGTCTATTACTTTAACAGCCAATCTGAAATATCTACAATTCGCACGCCCTCATATTGATATTCGTCGTGACGAGTTCTTGCAATTACCATTTTTGGATAAGCATCTTTAATTTGCAATAGGGGGGATATTTCTCTTTCAAAAGTTTTTTCATCGCTTATATTATCGGATACTTGGAAGTCGGAGGCCAAGCGGTCTTAGGAAGACAAACCAAATGATCAACTCCTTGGCTCACAGAACGACATGGCT
>JAZSNX010000071.1:0-3155 GCA_045536665.1 Eubacteriales bacterium | reverse complement strand
CTACGATCCGACTTATATTCTGGCGAGAGAGCGCATTTTTGAGGTCGACCTGAATAGATATCGGCGTCAGATCGAGATAAGAATAGGACTGAAATACGGGAACTACGAACTCAGCGCCACCGTGGATACACTTGGCACTTCTGTTCGTTCCGTCCTTGTTCTTACCGATAGAACCGTACACTACCATTATCTTGTCAGAAGGACACTTTTTGTACCTTGAGCATATCCATGCTATAAAGGATACAACTACCAAAACTACAGCACATACAAGAAAAATGATCATCTTTTTTCTCCTTTTATATAAAAAATTTTTTTACTTTCTTTTTACCACGAGCTCGGTCTGACCGCTGACTCCGACCACAACTATCTCAACCCCTGTGGGTATTGCCTCTGTCTCGTCGGTCACCGCGTTTCTTTCAACGCACGAGCCCTGCAATATGACCTCTACCTTACCCGAGCCGCTTCTCGCGGGAGGAATAGTGAGATACACCTTTCCCGACTTTCCGACAGCGTTTTTATTGTCGATATTTCCGTCGCTTCTTAGCTTCAGCACTGCCTTAAACAGGAACGCAAGCGCTACCATCATTGCAAAGCCGCTCACCGCCGCCACAGCAAGCGTTATAGCAAGGTGCACTCCGGCCTCCTGCATAACAACGCCCACCCAGCCGAACACCACGAAGAACGCGACTATTCCGCGGACGGTAAATATGCGCAAGCCATCAAGGCCCGATACGTCCACCGCCTCAATTACGCTATCCTCACCGAATACACCGTCAGGCACTTCGTCCGGAACATCGCTTATATCGCCCACATCAGCATCGCCAATGTCGCCGTCGTCACCAAGTCCTATAAGCATCATTATCGTTTGTATCAACAGCACAAGTGTTGCCGGGATAGCTATGCAGTAAAATATCTGCAACACAATGCCGAGATCATTCCACCATTCAACAAAAAACATATCAAATTTTCCTTTCACATAAAATTAGTGTCAATCAAGTGTAGAAAAGATTTCGTTCGCCGATATCTTAAGACGCGACGCTGTATGCGCGTACAGCATTATCTTTAGTATCTTTACAAGCTGTCGCTTGGCGTTTGCCTCTCTTTCGGTAACCTCCTCCGTGGCTCTTATGGCTGCCTCGTTTATCGAAGCCTCATCATTTATGTTTATGTTACCGTCGGCTATCATATCCACGTAGAAATGATAAAGGTCGTCGTCACCCTTAAGGTGGTCTCCGGTGTCGTCGATAACGTCACCTATGGTCTCTATCAGAGCGCATATACGGTCTATTTGTATCGCCTCACGGAGCATATTGATTATGATGATACGGGCAAACTGCTCTTTTGAATAAACTCTCCTTTGGGGAGAGCTGACAAAGCCTCGTTTGACCCAGTTTTGTATCATATACGGCTCAAGCCCCGTCATAACAGATACCTGAGAAAGCGTTATTCCGCCCGTGGCGAATATTCCGTCGAACAGCATTCTTGATGCTCCCTTTCGCAGAGAAAGCACCTCGACGGTCGTTCCCGGAAAAGTCCTCGGCATCGCGTCACCTCCATTTCTTTTTACTGTAATTTGATTATACCACACGGTCACGTGATTGTCAAGAGGGTTCTTGTAATTTTTTGAGTTTCTCTATCTTACACAATTTCAGAAAAACGCGTTTATAGAAATACAACAAAAACGGGAGGCTGATAGCCTCCCGTAATTTTATTGTTACGCAAAATGGACTTTCTATTTGCGCCACGCCCTCATAGCGTTTTCCGCCGCGCGCTCGAGATTTGGCGCGGCATTCTTTATCGCCTCATCGAGCGGCACGTTATCCGTCACCGTTGAAAACGCGGCAGTAATACCATTGTCGTAAAGCGAAGAAATATCCCCCTTTATAGCGCCGCTGATGAGTATGCAGGGGATTCCCTGTGCCTTGGCTGTATTCGCTACGCCGCAAGGAAGCTTGCCGAAAGCAGTCTGATAGTCGGTGCGCCCCTCTCCCGTTATCACGAGGTCAGCGCCCTCGATTCGCTTCGCGAGCGACACCGTCTCAGAAATTATATCAAAGCCTTGTCTGAGCTTAGCTCCGCAAAAGGCGTGAAGACCTGCGCCAAGTCCGCCCGCCGCGCCACCGCCTTGAAGCTTTCTCACCTCAATGCCGAGGCACTCCCTTATCTTATCGGCAAAATGCGATAGATTTGCGTCAAGAAGCTTGACTGTCTCAGTATCCGCGCCCTTCTGAGGACCGAACACGAACGACGCGCCGCTCTCTCCGCAAAGCGGATTTGTAACGTCACACGCAACCAAAAACTCGGTTTTTGTTATTTCGCTCGGCATACCAGACACGTCTATAGTCTCAATGGAGCTAAGCTCTCCGCCAACGGGACTTATCTCCCTGCCCTCTTTATCAAGCAATCGCGCGCCAAGAGCCGCCGCCATACCCGCGCCGCCATCATTGGTGGCGCTTCCGCCGATACCGAGTATTATCCTTCCGCAACCGCGCCTTATAGCGTCAAGTATGAGCTCTCCTGTTCCATAAGTAGACGTAGCGGTAGGGTCAAGCCTGTCCCTTGATATAAGCGTTATTCCCGACGCCGCCGACATCTCTATCACAGCGGTCTCGCCCGCCACGCAATATGTAGCGTCGACCTCATCAAAGAGCGGGCCGTTTAC
This sequence comes from Eubacteriales bacterium, assembly GCA_045536665.1. Lineage (GTDB taxonomy): Bacteria > Bacillota > Clostridia > Oscillospirales > CAG-272 > HGM12713. The sequence goes on along the minus strand of JAZSNX010000071.1, from coordinate 493 downwards.
CTTGACCGTAACGAGCTCTCCTCCAAGCGTCTGCGCGAGTGCCTCGACAGTTCCCTCTCCGCCGTCCGCCATAGGTATCTTTACCGTCTCGCAATCGACCGCTCGCAAAATTCCCCTCTCTATACAGTCCGCCGCCTCTTTTGCGCTGAGACTGCCCTTGAAGGAATCGGGAGCTATGATTATTTTCACGAATCTTCACCTCTTTTGTCAGCCTTATCTTGTAGGCATACGACTATATAATCATTATATCCCACATTTTATTTTTTGTCAACAAACAACTACGTACAAATATCCGCAGTTGTCTGAATAGAGGTAAATATTATTGATAACATTGTTGACATTCTCGTTATATTGTGATAAAATTATACTATAATTGTATTCGGAGGTAAAAATATGTTTGGAAAAACTTCACACAGCACAAAGGTCCACGCGCTCATTATGGACGAGGTAAGAGATGTAAAAAGCTATCTTATCAACTTTAAAAACTTCCTTC
>JAZSNX010000105.1:0-8597 GCA_045536665.1 Eubacteriales bacterium | reverse complement strand
TGGCCTCCGACTTAGTCTTTGTTCAACCCGTATCGGATATCGTCAGATGCAATCCGTCGGGATTTACCTGATGCCAATACTTTGCGGTGATAAAGTGTCCTAACGGATACTTATAGTTATGGGCAGCGATCTTCGGATATCCCGAAGTTCCCGAGGTGAAGAACATCAGCATGGGATCGTTTCCGCAAGGTGAGTTCTCTGTACGCGCGTAATGGCTACTATATATACCGTATTCGTCATCAAAGCTGCGCCAACCGTCGCGAGTACCGCCAACGATGATCTTGTGCTCAAGGCACGCAGCCTTCTCTGCCGCCGCGTCAACCGAGCTTGCTACGTCTCCGTCTGCCGTGCAAACGATAGCCTTAACGTTTCCTGCGTTAAATCTATATTCAAAGTCCTTTTCAAGCAACTGATTGGGGGCAGGTATCGCCACAGCGCCTATCTTATGCAAAGCAAGAACGGTAAACCAGAACTGGTAGTGGCGCTTAAGAACAAGCATTACGCGGTCGCCCCTCTTTATGCCTACGGACGTGAGATAATTCGCGACTCTCGCGGACTCTCTCTTCATATCGCGGAAGGTAAATCTGCGTTCCGTACCGTCCTCTCTGGTATAAAGCATAGCGAGCTTATCAGGCTTGCGAGTGCCGAGCTCGTCAACAACGTCAAACGCAAAGTTGAACTTATCCTCGTTCTTGAAGGAAATCTCGGTAAGCGTACCGTCCTTCTCGGTGGGAATAATAAAATCGTGATAGATTCTCTGCTGATTATCCTCGTAGCTACGCTTGGTGACCGTTGTAGACTCTGCTTGCTGCTCACCGACTCGCGCCGCTTGGTTACGAAGCACGATCGCGTAGAACGAGCAATCCTCTCCGCCAACGGCTATCATTCCGTGAGGAGTACCCGAATCGTAGTAAATACAATCGCCGGGATTGAGAATTTCCGTGTGCTCACCTATACGGATCTTCATCTGACCGGTTATTACGATGTCACATTCCTGACCCTCGTGTGTTACCAGCTCGATCTTTTCATCCTCCGCGCCACTATGGTACTTCATCTCCATATAAAGCGGCAGGGCGATACGGTTACGGAAGCCAGAAGCAAGATTATATCCCACCATATGATGAGCCTCTTCGATCTTCTGTCCCTCTCCTCTCCTTGTCAGAGCATAGGAGCGAAGCTTGGGGCTTTTACCCTCAAGAATATCACTCATATCAACGCCGAAGTTAAGCGCGCAGTGATAAAGGAAAGCTATACTGAGATTCTTGCTGCCACTCTCGCACGCCTCGTACTCGCTCTCGTCGATGCCCATACGCTCTGCCATCTCCGCAACTGAGAATCCCGAAATGAGACGCAGCTCGCGAATACGGTCAGCTATTTGCTTTAGCTTGTGCTCCATCATATCAATGGGTCGTTCCATTATGTACCTCTCTTTTTGAAAGCGCCATTTCCTGCTCGTAACGCTTGGCGCATATTTATGCCGCGCTTGCGGCTAAAAGCAGTTCGCGGAATATTCCGCTGTTATATTTGACATTTACCTGCAAAAAACAAAAAACGTCTCAAAAACAAAGCCTTGAGACGAGTGCAAATACCCGTGGGACTACTCAAATTGCGGAAAACTATGCCCTACCGTATTCGTCATAGTCTCTGTTTTCTACAACATAAATATATTCTATCATTTTTGCGTTAAAAAGTCAAACATTTTATTTGCGAAAAATACACAAACTTTGAGAAAATTCGATGCGGCTTTTTATGCATTGTCGTTAAATGTAACATTTTTTTGTATTTTCCACTTGACAAAACGGCGGTTTAGTGGTTAAATATATTCATCAAGGTAATAGCCAAGATATATTTTTAGGAAAGACAATGACGGAAATCTTGCCCTTATTCGAATGCCACAGAGAGTCGGCGGTTGGTGTGAGCCGATGCGGACGGTTTGGGTGCTCTCTTTCCCGAGTCGGTCTTGTGAACGCCAAGGCAAGTAATGAGACACGGTAGCCCCCGTTACAGGGCGAGGTCCTTGTTGGGGCTTATGAGTGATTTCCCTTTTAGGGGGTAATCAGGGTGGTACCGCGAATTATTTTCGTCCCTGAAGCCGCAGGTCGGCTTGGGGATTTTTTTGTTTTGAAGGGGGATATTTACAGAGTTATGAGACAGATCGTTATCAGCGACGCAACAATGAAGCAGTCCTCAGAGAATTTGAGTCTGAGCTTTAAGGAAAAAATTGAGCTTGCCAAGCTTCTTGACAAGACAGGCGTAGATCTTATTGAGCTTAACGGCATAAAGAACGCAAGGATCGACTCACTTTTGATAAAGTCTATCGCGTCAGTCGTAAACTGCAGCCGTATTGCCGTTCCCGTAGAGCTTTTGAATGATGAAAGCCTTGAGAGAACGTGGGCAGCCTTGAAGAACGCGAGAAATCCCCGTCTTCAGGTCTGCGCTCCCACAAGCGCTGTGCAAATCGAATACCTTTATCATAAAAAGCCCGACACGATGTTAGATGCCATCAGCAGTACAGTAAGCGCCTGCCGCGCTTTGTGTGAGGACGTAGAATTCGTCGCGGGAGACGCTACGCGCAGTGATAGCGACTTTCTTGCCAAGGCGATAGAGACCGCCATCTCTGCTGGCGCGACCACCGTAACTCTTTGCGACACCGCGGGAACTATGCTTCCCTCCGAATTTGCGAAGTTTATCGGGCATCAGTATGATGCCGTGCCCACTCTTAGCAAGGTAACGCTCGGAGTTTGCTGCTCGGACACGATAGCTATGGCGGATGCTTGCGCCGTTATGGCTATAACGCAGGGTGCGGGACAGATCCGCGCGTCGGCGCACACCGATTGTGAGGTCTCTCTTTCGAGCATCGTTAAGATAATATCCGCAAAGGCGGATCAGCTTGACGCTTCTGTTGGAGTAAGAGCAACACAGCTCTGCAGAACTATAGCACAAATAGACAGACTTTTCAGCACCGGTAAGGTGCAAAGTGCCGACAGCGGCGCGGACGAGGACGACGGCTTTTTCCTCACAGTGCACGACCCGGAGGAGGCGGTAGCAGTGGCAACCGTAAAGCTTGGCTACGATCTCTCCGCAGAGGATATACAGAAGGTATACGCGGCATTCAAGCAGATAGCAGACAAGAAGGAAAAGGTCACTCTCAAGGAGATCGACGCTATCGTTGCTTCCTCCGCAATGCAAGTACCCTCCACCTACAAGCTTGATACCTACGTTATCACCTCGGGTAATACTATATCCGCAACAGCTCACATAAAGCTCGTCAAAAACGACGACACCGTTGAGGGTGTTTATATCGGCGACGGCTCTATCGACGCGGCATTCCAGGCGATCGAAAAGATCACGGGATGTCACTATGAGCTTGACGACTTTCAGCTTCAGGCAGTTACCGAGGGACGCGAGGCTATGGGACAGACCGTCGTAAAGCTTCGCGCAGGCGACAAGGTATACTCGGGAATCGGTATCTCCACGGATATCGTCGGCGCAGGAATACAAGCATATTTGAGCGCGCTCAACAAAATAGTTTATGAGGAGGAGATGGAATGAAACTTTCCTTTTCCACAAGAGGTTGGCCGAAGCTTTCCTTTGACGAGATGCTCGAAGTAGCTCTGGATATGGGTTTTTCGGGCGTTGAGGTGTACAATCTCGCTAAATTCGATCCGTTGATGGATAAAGGCGGACCGTTCCATAAGTACAATACTGCCGCGACAGTTCGTCTGCTGAGAGAAAAAGGACTTTCTATTCCCTGCTTTGACACCTCTCTTGATATTTCCTCCGATGAAAACGCGGTGGCGACAGTCAAAGAGCTTCTCGACATCGCGCGCAACGCAAAAGTCCCTTATGTGGTCGTATGCGCGCTGAAGGATAACGAAGACGCGGTATATTCCGCGCTCACTGAGCTTTTGCCCGTTGCGAAAGAAAAGAACGTGAGCATTCTGATAAAGACCAGTGGTATTTACGCCGATACCGCAAGACTTCGCGCTGTTCTCGACAGCTTCGCGAGCGATGATCTCGCCGCTCTTTGGGACGTTCACCATCCTTACAGAGACCACGGTGAATCGGGCGACCAAACAATAAAGAATCTCGGTGCTTACGTCGCGCACGTCCATATGCGCGATTCCGATGACAACGGCGTATATCAGCTCATCGGCGAGGGAACTATGCCGATAGGCGACGTTATGCGCGCGCTCTCCTCGATAAATTACGACGCGTTCATCTCGCTTGAGTGGAAGCCAGAATGGCTTTCCGACCTCCAAGATCCCGAGATAATCTTCCCCCATTTCGTCAACTATATGTCGCATTTCCATTCCACAAGGGATATGAAAAAGAGCCTTTACTTCAACCACGACGGCACAAATCAGTACGTATGGAAGAAGGATGAGCTTATAGATATGACGTTCTCCGAGGTGCTCGACAGAGTGGCTGACGAATTTCCCGACCAGTACTGCTTCAAGTACACCACTCTTGACTATACCCGTACCTATTCTCAGTTCCGCGAGGACGTTGACCGCTTCGCGAGAGCGCTCGTTTCTCTCGGTGTCAAGGCAGGCTCTAAGGTCGCCGTTTGGGCAACCAATCTTCCCGCTTGGTATATAACCTTCTGGGCAACGACAAAGATAGGAGCGGTCCTCGTAACAGTAAATACCGCGTATAAGATCCACGAGGCGGAATATCTGCTCAGACAGTCCGACACGCACACGCTCGTTATGATAGAGAGCTGTCTGGACTCAAATTACAAAGAGATCATCAATACGCTCTGCCCCGAGCTTAAGAGCACAGTCGCGGGTGAGCCTCTCCACGCGAAGAAGCTTCCCTTCCTGCGCAACGTCATCACAGTTGGCTTTAAGCAGGACGGATGTTTGACCTTCGATGAGGCAATGGCGCGTTATAAGCTCGTCAGCCGCGAGCTTGTCGCGAAGATGGCAGCCGCTGTCAAGCCGAGCGACGTTTGCAATATGCAGTACACCTCGGGTACGACAGGCTTCCCTAAGGGCGTTATGCTCACACACTACAACGTAGTTAACAACGGAAAATGTATCGGTGACCGCATGGGACTTTCCACCGCGGACAGAATGATGATACAAGTTCCAATGTTCCACTGCTTCGGTATGACACTCTCGATGACTTCGTCTATGACACATGGAACGACAATGTGTCCTATGCCCTATTTCTCAGCGAAATCGTCTCTTGCGTGCATAAATCAAGAGAAGATCACCTGCTTTAACGGCGTTCCGACTATGTTCATCGCAATGTTCAACCACCCGAATTACAAGAGCACCGACTTCTCTCATATGAGAACGGGTATAATGGCGGGAGCGGGTTGTCCGCCCGAGCTTATGAAGCGCGCCGCTCACCCCGATGAGATGAATATGACAGGTATCGTCAGCGTATACGGTCAGACCGAATGCGCTCCCGGCAATACGATGAGCTCATGGACGGATTCTTTGGAGGTAAGGACCGAGACCGTTGGATATGCGTTCCCACACGTTATGTGTAAGATCGTTGATCCCGAAACAGGCAAGGAAGTTCCTCCCGGCGTAAACGGAGAGTTTTGTGCTAAGGGCTATAACACTATGAAGGGCTACTACAAAATGCCCGCAGCCACCAAAGAGACCATCGATGAAGACGGTTGGCTGCACTCAGGTGACCTCGCCTGCTGCGATGAGTTCGGAAATTATAAGATCACAGGACGCCTTAAGGATATGATCATCCGCGGTGGTGAGAATATCTATCCTAAGGAGATAGAGGAATTTATTTATACTCACCCGATGACAAAGGACGTTCAGGTCATTGGCGTTCCCGATAAGAAATACGGTGAGGAGATCATGGCTTGCATTATCCTTAAGGAAAAAGGCAGCGTCACTGTCGAGGAAATGAACGCTTACATCAAGGCGAGCATGGCAAGACACAAAGTACCGAAATACATTGAATTTGTGGATAGCTTCCCGATGAACGCGGCAGGTAAGGTACTCAAATACAAAATGAGGCAGGAAGCCGCCGAGCGTCTCGGCCTCGTCGGTGACGGTACTGATACCGCTTCACCAAATAAATAAAAACCGCTATCTATTGGCAGGTTTCATTAAACCAAAAGCCTATGAGGAGTCAAAAGATTCCTCATAGGCTTTTTTCTTTGCTTAGCGCATATAAATTTTTACTGTTCAGACTGCGATCCTTTCATAACTTCCCCTATGCACTTGTCACATAATGGCAAAGTTCTCTCGAATTCTATCGGGGAGCCGCAACGTCCACACGTGGACCTGTCCGCTCTGACAACAACCGCGCCGTCTTCATATGTGATGACGAGTGGCGAGCCCTCTTCAATATTCATCTCTTTTCGAATAGACTTTGGAATAACAATACGTCCATTCAGACCAAGCGTTGCTTTTTTCATCGTCTTTTACCATCGTGTGCGTTAATATCTAAGGTTGTACTTTTCGTCATCAAATGGAAGCGCTTCACATATTTCATACAAGTCTTGCTCCAAGCAATTTCCGTATGTCTTGCCTTCTCCGTTTTCATTGAGGAACACGTTGCCACTGGGACTGATCATCAAATAGGAATTCTGCATTGAGCCTTCGGCTTCAGCTACGAATTCATCTGCATACTGAAAGCGGTTTCCAGCAACGAATCTATCAAACTCTTCCCTTGTTGGTTTCAGCTCGCTTACCTCGCTATTGATGTTTTCCAGCACGTGCATACAAAGGAATTTCAAACGGTTCGGCTTCATCCTTTCGTAGAGCGAAAGCATATCCTCATGGAGATTCAGCTTTGAAACAACCGTATTGATTTTCAGCTTGATCCCATACTTGTGAATCCAGTCGGCAATATCGCAAAGCTGTGCCACGCTTAAAGACTTGCCTTGATGCTCCCTGCCTATCGCTTGGTTCGTTTCATCGCTAATCGCATCAACACTGATGCCAATTGTTTCAACCTTACCTTGCCAATCTGAAATCAACTCTTCCGTAAGCAATGAACCGTTGGTTATAATCGAAACCTTTAATCCTAACGAGTTTGCCTGATTTATCACGTCAGTCAAATACGGATATAACAACGGCTCGCCACCCGCGATGTTGATTCGACCGCCTTTAACACCGCTTTTTATAAAGAATTTATGTATTTCTTCGACGATCTTAAAGGCGGTTTCTTTTGTAGGCATTCTTTCCCTAAATCCGACAAAACAGTATTGGCAACGGTAATTACACACACTTGTAATGTGATAGTTAATTACATCAATCATTGCTATTCCTCAATTTCTACTATTTTGTAATCGGTTCTTGTTCCCTTGACTCTTTCTGCACGGAATCTTCTGCCGTTAGCCTTCCAGTGAGGAAAGCTATCCGCTTTTTCCTCGTTGGTATCACGATGGCAAATTTCGATATTCCCAAGGACGTCACATCCCCCTGACGACAAAGGTCTTATGTGGTCGAGCGTCGGGTGATACGCGCTGTTAGGATCGCCGCAGGCTGACTTTTTCATCAGCCTACCTGCATAATCATATACGCTTTCTTTTCTGCCGTAAAACTCGTTCCACACATCGATGGTTCGATACTTCGACATTTTGATTACCTCCTTTCTATGAGTTCAATTAATTATCTCATAAAAAGGCGCTTTTGTCTGTGAACCACGTGGTTACAAAAAGCAAAAGACACCCCTTAAAACGGGATGTCTTTTGCTTGAACATTGGTTAATCTTATAATTCTTAGCAATGTTCTTGGCTTGGGCTTTCTCTTTCCGCTACAGTACATATTTACCGCTTCACGACTAACTCCAAGTTCCTCAGCAATTTTTTCTTGAGTGTATTCGGATTTGTCAATCGCATGGAACAAGAACAATCCCAAGTCGGGATCAATTTTTCTATTTGATTCCATAATGCAACCTCCTGGCTTCCGCCGTTGCATCCGCTTAGGAAATTGCACGATTATTATATCACATTATGCTCATTATGTCAATAGCTAGATCTTGCGGTAATGTACAAAGATAAGGCACCATCGTCAAACGATTTTCAAACAATTCCTCAATATAGCAAAAATGGTCAGCAATCAACCTCATGTTAATCCACATAAGCATTATCTTGATTACATCTCTATCAGTCATGTCCATTACATCATCTTCATAATCACCATGAATTAAAGCATTTCGATTAACGACACCTGGATGCACTTTCCCTACCATTTTTTGATAGTAAATATCGATCTTATTCCAAGCTCTCAATTCCCACTCTACATCAATTGCACGATCGAACAACTCTTGAATTTTTTTAGAGCGTTGAAATCCTTTTTTGAATTCTCTTGACTTTTCCCAAAAGCCTTCAAGTACGTTCGCACACCGTTTGTGTTCACTCTCAAGCAAAGAAAACCAATTTCTCGCTGCGGTTCTCTGAAAACCGCTTAACATATTACACATTGCAGAATCAATATCCTCTTGTTTTCTACGCAAAGGTTCACCAGGCATAGAGATCGTGAAAAATGATTCGAGCAGTGTTTTTGCACTCATATATCCACCGAATATAAAAGAATCCAATACATAATTTGCATCACACTCTACAGCAAGAAGTGGAAAGTCGGGAGTTTCAAGAAAATACATCATAACCC
>JAZSNX010000227.1:0-8509 GCA_045536665.1 Eubacteriales bacterium | reverse complement strand
GGCCCACAGAACGACATGGCTACGATCCGACTTGTAGCGTCCGTTCTTGACCACTATCGTGCTTCCGCACTTATCGCATATGATGTCGGTCTCCTCAACGGGCACCTCAAGCTCCTCTGTCTCAAGCTTTTCGTTCGCCTTTTCAAGCTCCTCTCCAAATGAGCGCCAAAAATCGGAAAGGACCTTCTCCATAGTAAGTCCGCCGTTCTTGATATTGTCAAGTCTATCCTCCATACGGGCGGTAAACTCATAGTCAACGATATCCGGGAAGCTCTCCTTCATAAGCTTATTTGTAAGCTCTCCCGTAGGTGTAGGCACGAGTGACTTACCCTCGAATTTGACGTAATTTCTCGAGGTGATCGTATCGATTATCGTTGCGAAGGTACTCGGACGGCCAATGCCGTTTTCCTCAAAGAACTTCGTGAGAGAGGCGACAGTGTATCTTGCGGGGGGCTCTGTGAAGTGCTTCGTAGGCTCTATACCCGCAAAGTCTACCGTTTGTCCCTCCTTCACCGCGGGGAGACGGATATTCTTCTGCTCACTGACCTCGTCGGCAGTGATCCTTACCTCGTCCTCGCTTTCCTCATACACAGCCATATAACCCTGAAAATCAACGGTGTAGCCGCTTGTTCTGAAAACGTATCCGGCAGACTCAAAGTCTACGGTCAACGTGGAAAGCACAGCGCTCTCCATCTGGCTCGCGATAAATCTCTCCCAGATAAGCTTATAGAGCTTGAACTGGTCGTTTGTGACGTATTTCTTTATCTTAGAGGGCTCAAGGTCAACTCTCGAGGGACGTATCGCCTCGTGCGCGTCCTGCGCGCCTGCGCGAGTCTTATAGGAACGGGGAGACGAGGGGTTGTACTTTTCGCCGTACTTGCTCTCGATATAGTCTCTTGCCTCGCTCTGCGCCTGAGCCGAAATTCTCTGAGAGTCGGTACGCATATAGGTAATAAGACCCTGCACGCCGCCGTTCTCCGCGCCTACGTTAACACCCTCATAAAGCTCCTGCGCGATACGCATTATACGCTGAGAATGGAAGCCAAGCTTTCTCGAAGCCTCCTGCTGCATAGTAGACGTCGTAAAGGGCGGTGCGGGCATCTTCTTTTTCTTGGACTTCTTCACGGAAAGCACCTTGAATTCGCTATTTCTTACGGCATTGACTACCTTCATAGCGTCGTCCTCGCAAGTAAGCTTGACCTTACCTTGCTTATCTCCGTAAAATCTTACCGTAAACTCCTGATCTCCCGCCTTGAGCACGACGTCTACCGTCCAATACTCAACGGGAACGAAAGCTCTTATCTCTTCCTCTCTCTCTACGATTATTCTCGTAGCGACGGACTGCACACGTCCCGCGGAAAGTCCGCTTCTGACGTGCTTCCAAAGGAACGGAGAAAGCTTATATCCTACTATTCTGTCAAGTATTCTTCTTGCCTGCTGAGAGTTGACGAGATCCATATCGATGTTTCTCGGCTCTTTGATAGCCGCCTTTACCGCCGATTTTGTAACCTCATTGAAGCTTACTCGGAGCGTATTCTCAACAGGAATACCGAGAGCGATGGCAAGATGCCACGATATCGCCTCTCCCTCACGGTCAGGGTCGGTCGCGAAAAATACTTTGTTCGCGTTCTTAGCTTCCTTCTTTATGTCCTTTATAAGATCTCCCTTTCCTCTTATGTTGATATAGTGCGCCTCGAAGCCATTATCTATATCAACGCCGAGCTTGCTCTTGGGAAGATCTCTGACGTGTCCCTTGGACGCTACCACCTTGTAGTTAGATCCGAGGTATCCTTTTATTGTTGCCGCCTTGGAAGGCGACTCCACGATAACAAGATTTGCCATATATTCTATTCCTTTCAGGTTATTTACGTTTTATCATTTTTTTAAGTACAGTCCGCCCGGCAGCGAGCTTACGAGTCCGCTTATCTCAAGCATCGTAAGCGCCGTTATCACTTCACCAACGTCGATGCCGTGCGCGGCGATAGCGTCGGGAGAGAAGGACGCGCCGTCCGGTATGAGCGCGAATACCTTTTTGCTCGTATCGTCGAGCGAGTCAAGTATAGCGTCCGATCTATCGGGAACGTACGGCTCTTTTTTAGTATGCGACGCAACGGTCTCGCTCTGCGTGGCAGGCGCGTACAAGTCATACGTGCCGCTATCCTTAGCGGGTGTCGCGGCGCTTGGTGTCTTGGGTCGATATCGCGAGGACACTGCTCCGTACTTCAAAAGCACCTCATCTCTTAGCTCCGAGGTGTTCTTTGCCTTGGAATATCCCCTGTAATTTATAACGTCGTGGTACAAAAAATCATAGTGCTCTATTATGTCCGACGCTCTCAGAGCAACATTCGCGCCGTTTCGTATAAGCTCATTCGGTCCTTCCGAATTGCTGACGTCGATGTTACCCGGAAGCGCGAACAGCTCTCTTCCCTGCGCTATGGCACGTGATGCCGTTATCAGCGCTCCGCTTCCCTTTGCGCCCTCAACGACGAGAACGCCTTGACAAAGTCCGCTTATTATGCGGTTTCGCTTCGGGAAGTTGTTCGGCAAGGGGCGCTCAAATGGAGAGAACTCGGTTATTACCGCTCCTCGCTTTGCTATCGCCCTCATCAGTCTTCCGTGCTCCTTCGGATAGGTTATAGACAAGCCACAGCCAAGGACTGCCACCGTCGTACCGCCCGACTCAAGCGCTCCGCAGGCGCACACTCCGTCCACGCCAAGCGCCATTCCGCTGACTACGCAGACGTTAGCGGCGGCAAGCTCGTATGATATTCTATACGCGCTCTGCTTACCGTATTCACTCATTTTTCTCGTGCCTACCATACCGATGCACAAGCGTGAGTTCATATCGGGAAGCTTGCCCATACAGTAAAGCATGACAGGCGGTGACTCTATGGTCTTTAGTCTCGCGGGATATCGCTTATCACTATATCCTATGATATCTATCGAATATTTTTTACAGTATTTGAGTATTGAATACGCCTTGTCGAGAGATTTATCCGCCAGCCTTGCCTTCAGCGCATCTCCTACGCCCTCAAGCTGCTCTATCTCCTCAGTGTCAAGTCTGTAAACGTCGTACGGGTCGTCATACTTATCAGCAAAGGTTGGAAACGCCTTTGACTCAACACCAAATCTCTCTGAGAGCCATATCCAATAAAGCTTATCTTCGTCTCTCATATCACACAGCCGTCCTTTACTTGGTTTTGGCGCTTACCGTCTGCCATATGCAGATAGCCGCCGCCGCTGCCGCATTGAGCGACTCCGCGCCCTCGCGCATAGGAATGATAACGGGCGCTGTACAAGCCTGTACTGTCTCTGCTCTGAGTCCGTGTCCCTCGTTGCCTATGACAAAGCAGTCGCCAAGCCTCATCGAAAGCTCGGATATATCAAGAGCGTCCGTATGAAGCGCGGTAGCGTAAACACGCCTTCCTTCTCTCTTAAGCTCCTCGATAAGCATAGCAAGTCCGTCCGCGGGAACGCTGAGCGTCGGAAGCCTGAATATAGCCCCCATCGCCGCCCTCAGTGTCTTGGGATTGTAGAGGTCCGCGCAATCGCTTGTAAGCACGAGTCTGTCTATACCGAGCGCGTAACAGCTTCTTATCACAGTTCCAAGATTGCCCGGATCTCTGATAGCCTCCGCAATAAGTATCCTCTCGTTTGGGGCTACGGGCGTGTTCTTTGAGTGCAGGCTCGTCGGCATATGAGCGACTGTCAGCACACCCTCGGGAGAGCGCTCCTCACTGAGCTTGTCAAAAACGCTCTCAGAGACCGTGACTATGCGCCCGTCCGTTTTATCGGTAGCCCTCATAGCAAGCTCGTATATGTCCTCTCCGCAGTCCTCTCTGAGGACTACGTATCTTATGCCGATACCCGAGCTTACAGCCTCTTCAAGAAGCTTTATCCCGTCTATTCTGAAAAGCCCGCTCTCCGTGCGTCTCTTCTTCTCCGAGAGAGCGCATATTGACTTTATAAGCGGGTTCTGCCTTGAGGTTATTACCTGTTTTTCGTCCATTGCGTCCTCCCTCTCAAATACATAAATAAGAGGCTGTCGCTATTGCAACAACCCCTTTTTCAGCTCTGATTAAAGAGCAGCCTTTGCCTTCTCAACAAGCGCTGCGAATGCTTCCTTATCGGAAACAGCAAGATCAGCAAGCATCTTACGGTTGAGGTCGATACCGGCAACCTTAAGACCGTGCATAAATGTGGAATAGTTCATTCCGTTTACCTTTGCCTGAGCATTGATACGAGCGATCCACAGTCTGCGGAAGTCTCTCTTCTTCATCTTTCTGCCTGCGAAAGCATAGTTACCGCTCTTGAGAACAGCTTGCTTTGCCATCTTGAAGTGCTTGGACTTCGCGCCCCAGTAACCCTTTGCAGCCTTAAGAACTTTATTTCTTCTCTTGCGCGTCATCATTGCGCCCTTAATTCTTGCCATTTTATATTTCCTCCTCTGTTATTCCGTAATTATTTCTGGATAAGTGTTCTGATGTTTGCGGTCATTGCGTCGCTGAGAATTGCACTCTGACGAAGGTGTCTCTTTCTCTTAGCGGTCTTAAGACCTGTGTTATGTCTGTGATGGCAGTGACCCATCTTTACCTTACCGGAAGCGGTAACAGAAAATCTCTTGGCAGATGCCTTATGTGTCTTTACTTTTCCCATTTTTATAATCTCCTTTTTTATTGATCAGATTTTGTGTTGGCTTGCGCCTGTATCATAAACGCGCTTACGCGCATATACGAGCGAAATTACTTGAGCTTGAGAGGCGATATGACCATGCTCATTATTCTTCCGTCGAGAACAGGCTTCTTATCGACGCTTCCGACGTCGCTGCAGCTCTCCTCAAACTTGGTCATTATCTCCTGTCCGATAGAAACGTGGCTCATCTCACGTCCCTTAAAACGCATCACTACTCTGACCTTGTTGCCTGACTCAAGAAACTTGTGCGCGTGGCGAGCCTTGGTCTCGAAGTCGTGCGTATCTATTCTGCAAGAAAGCTGGATCTCCTTAAGCTCAACTGTCTGTTGCTTCTTTTTAGCTTCCTTTTCCTTCTTGTCTCTGTCGAAGCGATACTTGCCGTAATCCATTATACGACATACGGGGGGCTGCGCCTGAGCAGCCATCAACACAAGATCGTATCCCTGATCGTAAGCCATTTTAAGAGCGGCATCCGACGACATAATGCCTATTGCCTCACCGTCGACACCAACGACTCTGACCTCCTTGAACTTGATCTCCTCGTTGATCATCATATCCTTTGCGCTAATACTTAATACACCTCCATATTTGCCAAAAAGGCAAAAAAAATCATGCGAAGAGACTTCTCCGCACGACAAACACCGAGAGCTATACCTCGGATCTTGAGTGAATATCAGACCGTACGCGCTCCTTGCGGCACGGTGAGAACAGAGAGTTCTGCATCTTTTGCCCGATTAGTATACCACAACTTTGTCTGCGTGTCAAGTGTTTTTTTGAAATTTTTTTGCTCATTATGCCGACACAACGACAGATCCAATTATTTCTCGTTTTCGACACACTGCGACACGACTACGACATCCCGCGTTTTCCGCGATTCTACAATACTTCAAATGTCCTTTTTGCAAATTGCGTATCAATTTTAACGAAATTTTCGACAAAAAATCGTCTAAAATGGATATTTACAAAAACGGGGTTTGGGAGTATAATAATAGAGCTGTTGGCGGCACCAACTCCACAGCGTCACGCACAACGAAACCAGAAAGTTGCGGATTATCAATCTTATGATAACATCACGCGCAAGTACGTATCGTTGTGCTTTTTCTTTTTTTGCTTTTTTCCATTCAATAACTCTTGCATTTTCTTAAAATGTATGGTATAATACGTCCGTACAAAAAATAATTCTTCAGAAAGGACGGATACATAATGAAAAAGATCATTTGCAAGGTTGAATACGATACCGCGGCATCTGAGCTCGTTTGCAAGAAAACATACGGCAATTTCGGTGATGCTGACGGATACGAGGAGTCCCTCTACAAGACCGAGGGCGGCAAGTTCTTCCTCTATACTAACGGTGGCGCTGACTCCAAGTACACCAAGGAAGATATCAAGCGTCTTTCCGCAGCTAAGGCTGACGAGTGGCTCGCGGCTAACAACTGATAGCTTTAAATCAAAAATGAGCGTACGATCTATCGATCGCGCGCTCATTTTTTTGAATAAAATTTTAAATAATTCAAAAAACTGTGGAAATGTTCACGAATATATGTTATAATATAATGAATGTATGTTTCTTGTCGGCGGAAAATTCAAAATTCGGTGTTATGTTCCGCAAAAGCATATAGTTCACACATAGCAATCCCCTGAAAGGAAATAGTTTAAAAATGTCTAAATATATCGTTAAAATAAAGAAAATGACGCTCCCCGTCGTGCCTGTCAGAGGCATCGTCGCGTTTCCCGGAGCTGCTATAAACTTCGAGCTCACGGACGATGTCGCTATAAAGGCGGCTGAGGCAGCGTTTGACACAGACTCTCTTATTGTGGTCTGTACCTACAAAAAGGCTGACGATGAAGCTCCTATGCCAAACGGACTCTTCCGAGTCGGTACGGTGTGCAAAATAAAGCAGTCGGTAAGAACTCCCGAGGGAGGAATGAGACTTATCGCCGAGGGCTATTCAAGAGCGGCTGTCACAGAGTTCCGTCAGTTTGCCGACTACATACTCGCCGAGGTCAATTCCAAAACGCACACGGCGTCAGACGTCGACGACGTTCGCAATCAGGCGTATTGCAGAGCTATGCTCTCCGAGGCAAAGGCTCTCGCTTCTCTGCTGCCCTCCGCGAGCGACGATATGCTCACCGCGGCATCAGGTATAAAAACGCCCGCGCTTCTTGCTGATTTTATTGCCGCGAATATGCTCGTCAAATTCACCGACAAGCAGATGATACTTGAATGCTTCGACCCCGAAAAGCGCATTGAGCTTCTTATCGCTCTTCTCAAGGAAGAGGCGGATCTGCTTGCCTGCGAGCTTGATATACACAAGAAGGTGCGCGCAAATCTCAATCAAAATCAAAAGGAATTCTATCTGCGTGAGCAGATAAGAGTCATAAAGAACGAGCTTGGTGACAACGAGGATGCCGATGAATACGTCGAAAAGATACTCTCGACAAGGCTTCCCGACGAGGTGCGTGAAAAGCTCCTCAAGGAGACCGACAGAATGTCCAAAGCGCCCTTCGGCTCGGCTGAGGCTACCGTCGCGAGATCGTATCTCGATACCTGTCTTGAGATACCGTGGTGCGTATCCACGAAGGACAGAATAAACGTCTCCCTCGCCAAAAAGTATCTTGACGCGGACCACGACGGTCTTGAAAAGGTCAAGGAAAGAATACTTGAATTTTTAGCCGTAAAACAGCTCAATCCCGAGCTTGGAAATCAGATACTTTGTCTTGTCGGCCCTCCCGGTGTGGGTAAGACCTCTGTCGGCGCGTCCATCGCGAGAGCGATGAATCGCAAATACGTACGCGTATCTTTGGGCGGCGTTCGTGACGAGGCGGACATAAGAGGACACAGAAAGACATACATCGGCGCGATGCCCGGACGTATCATAAACGCGCTTATTGAGGCGAAGTCAAATAATCCCCTCATTATGCTTGACGAGATAGACAAGCTGACAAGAGACAATCACGGAGACCCTGCGTCCGCTCTTCTTGAGGTACTTGACGGTGAGCAGAACAAGAGCTTCCGCGATCACTTTGTAGAGCTCCCTTTCGACCTTTCGGGCTGTCTTTTTATAGCAACGGCTAACACACTTGATACAGTTCCCCGTCCCCTGCTTGACAGAATGGAGGTCATAGAGCTTAAGACCTACACAAAGAGCGAAAAGCTCTCCATCGCAAAGCACCACCTCATCGGCAAGCAGCTGAAGCGCCACGGTCTGAAAAAGACTATGCTGAACATCACTGACGATGCCGTAGCGGAAATCATCGACTATTACACACGTGAGGCGGGCGTGAGAAATCTTGAGCGCGCTATCGCGGATATCTGCCGAAAGGCGGCTAAGAAGTTCGTTGAGGACAATTCCCTCAAAAAGCTTAAGATCAACGCGCAAAGCGTCGTCGAATACCTCGGCGCGCGTAAGCATCTGCCCGAAACCATCGCGGACGAGGACGAGGTGGGAGCTGTCAACGGACTTGCCTGGACGGCAGTTGGCGGAGATATGCTCAAGGTAGAGGTAGCCGTGCTTGAAGGTACTGGCAAGATAGAGCTCACGGGCTCGCTTGGCGACGTTATGAAGGAATCCGCTCACATAGCTGTGAGCTACGTTCGCTCGATAGCCTCGGAATACGGCATTCCGACCGACTTCTACAAAACCAAGGACATACACATTCACTTTCCCGAGGGCGCAGTCCCCAAAGACGGTCCATCGGCAGGTGTATCCCTTGCAACAGCGCTTCTCAGCGAGCTGACACAAAGAAAGGTTCGCCGCGATGTTGCGATGACGGGTGAAATAACTCTTCACGGACGGGTTTTGGCAATAAGTCGGAT
>JAZSNX010000225.1:0-4820 GCA_045536665.1 Eubacteriales bacterium | reverse complement strand
GGGTTCATCTTCGGTGACGAGGGTTAGCAAAAAGAAAAAGCACTGCGATGCAGTGCTTTTTCTTTTTGGTGACCCGTACGGGAATCGAACCCATGTTACCGCCGTGAAAGGGCGGTGTCTTAACCACTTGACCAACGGGCCGATAAAGCTATCCGTCAACAAAATGTTGACGGATAAGCTTTGGTAGCGGGAATTGGACTTGAACCCATGACCTACCGGGTATGAACCGGTTGCTCTAGCCAGCTGAGCTATCCCGCCACGTAATAATATTTGAGCGCTCAGCGAGGTTTCCCGTCGAACGCTCAAATATTATATCACATTGTTGTGTGTTTGTCAACACTTTTTCAAAAAAAATATTTATTTTTTCAAAAAGCATTTCAGTTGCTATATATCAGCTTTTTATTGATATAATCAAAGCACAAACTTGTCTTGCGCTGCAGATAGTGGTCAACATTATCTCCCACACGTGCAAAGGTCATAATACCAACGTTTACGTCAACGCTTACGACGTTAAAGCAATCAAAGGTTCTCGTTCCCTTTACTCTCACGCCGTCGCACCAGCCGTTCCAGCTTGTAGCGCACTCAACGGCGCAGTTGAGCACTCCGCCCGCGGTATATCCGAAGCGGTCGTGATGCCAGTGACCTACAAAATTACAAACGTGTATTCCGCCACTCGATATGAACTCCACAAGAATGTCCTCAAAAGGCATTTTCTTGTCCTTACCGCAAAGCGCGGTATAAGCATCGAAATTCGGCGTATGGAACGCAGTTGCGGGACTGTTACAGATATGGTCGGACGGCTCGTGCATAGAGGTAATTACGTGCAAGCCCTTCTCTTTCGCGTCCGCCAGCACCTTGCGAAGCCACTCCTTTTGCTGCTCTATATCGTAATAGAGGTCGAGCACCACAAGACGAATATGGGATTCGGGAATATCCTTATAATAGGTCATCGACCACTCACCCGCCATAAATGTGGCGTTCCAGCCGTCTTGCGCGCAAAAGAGCTTTTCATAGGTGCTCTGCTTTGTGGCTTTCTTAGGCTTTCTCTGTCTCCAATCCTCGTTTTCCTCAACGTCGTGATTACCGACACAGTTATATATCGGCTTGACGCACTTATCTCCCTCGCCATAGAGGTCGACAAACTCAAGCTGACTTGAGCCGCAGTAGTCACCCGAATGAAGCGCAAACGCGATATATTTTTCATAGTGGTTGATATATTCGACCATTCTGTTCCACAAAGTAAGCTTGGTGTGCACGTCGGAAAAATGGACGAACTGAAGCGGAACGTAAGCATCCTTAAATGGCTTTGGACGGGATGCCGAGCCTTGAATGATATAGCTCTCCATATCCCTGTTAAGCTCGATTATATTATCTGTTAAATTAAGCTCTGACATAATGTGAAGCTCCTTTTTTACTTTAAGGCTATTATAGCATTTAGTGCACGGATTGTCAAGCAAAACAAAACAAAAATCCAGCCTTATATCGAAAAGCAGAAAGAGCAAATACTAAAGACGATAGGTCTTGTGCATCTGCTCTGTTTGTATTGGTTAATATTTAGGTAAGATATCGGAAAACATTATCAAATTTGCGCTTACCTTGTCTTGCTCGCTAAGTGGCGCAAGCGTGCCGTTTTCAGTGAGAATATCAAGCACCATAAGAGCAACGGAAGCGTCAATAAAATAACACGTATGATTGAAAATCACGAGATCCTGCATCTGAGGTGGATATTCCTTTGCGTCCATATTTGCCTGTTCAACGGCAAATTTCGCAATACGGTCTATTATTTCAGGCTGTGGCTTTGGGAGCATCGCAAAAAATTCCTTCATCTTTTGGCGTACTACCACGATATTGACCTTTCCGTCGTCCGTTATATATTTTCTTTTGCGAAGCCGAGCCATCTTTTCCGAGTTTTCTTTAGTGTCACTTATTGTGCCGATCATATATTCGTACAGATATTCATAGTCTGACGTATAATTATTTGCCCAATATCCCTCTCTTAAAGAATATCTGGAATCTATTGACCACGACTCAACAGTATATTTTTCCGACCAACGAGTCATATCACCACAAGCCCAATAATCAATACGCTCAAGATCTGTCTTATACTCGGGATCTATCCTCTTTCTCTCAAGGTTTACGAATGCTTGATAATTTCCACCCTTTGTATCTTTTATAAAGTATTTTGAATTGTCAACAGTCGGCTTTATGTTTATTCTGCAATTATTATTCACTGCATACATTATTGCAGACATCTCAAGCAAAGCCTTGTTACCGCTTGGAATATATATGTCCTTTACATCAGCAACGGCTGAGATTATTTGCGGAGCATACTTCTCGGCAAGTTCTTTCGCTATCTCAAGTCTCTTTTTTGTCAGAATATCCTGTCTTTCCAATGAATACGTTTCGGGAGTAAACCGTACGTATGTAGTATATTTATCCTTTGATTGCTTAACAAGATAACCATTTGCTTCAAGAAAATTTATCCTGTCGTCAATATAAACGGGTGTTACTCCAAGCTCGTCAGCTATCTCTTCCCTCGTTCGTGGTGTGTGATAAACACTGTACACGATATTCAAATTTAGAAGATCGCTGATATAATCTTCAGGTCCTCTTCCTCTACCGGGGTTTCCGTTATGTCCTATTCCGTTGTATTTCACGGGGTTCAGACCGAGTCTTCCTATTTTTCTTTCCATATTAAAGCCCTCCTTTAGATCGTTTCTTGCCTTGTTCAAATGCCACTTGACCGTTCCTTCGGGAATGTTTCTTTCCCTTGATATCTCGGAAATGGACTTTCTCTCGTAATAAAATGAATAAACGATCTCTCGACGTATACGTGACAGATAAGCGATCTCTATCCGAAGCTTGTCTATTTTCTCTCCGTTATCCTCTTCGTCATCTGGTATATCAGCGATCTGCAAGCCATCAAGTGATATTCCCGCTCTCTGCTTCTTATGAGATACAAATTTTGCATAGGTATGCTCGCATATCCGCCATATGTAGCCCTCGACATTATATATCTCCCCGCTTTTCGAAAGCGAGGTGTACACTGCCTCTACCATATCGGAGGACAGCTCCTCTGCCTCGTCATAGCTAAACGATTTTTTTACAGCAAATCCAAATATCTTCGGAAGATATTCGCTTATTATACTGTCTGCTATTTGCTTATCCATTTTTATTACCTCGGCGCCTTTTGCTTATATAGTGACGTAAAACTCAAAAAGGTTGGCTATTTTGATTATTTATTTTATAATACCATATTACTAACAAATTTTCAACTCCAATTTCAACTTGACTTTTATCGCATTTTGATTTATAATGGTTATAGTAAAGTTCGGAGGTCGTTATGGCTGATATTCAATCTTATGAAAGAGTTTTAAAGAAAAAGAAGACAGGCTTAAAGCTCGCGCTTATCGCGATATATGCCGTCATCGCAAGCTTTTGGTTCGTGCTGGCAATTCGTGTGGGACTTCACCCCGCTATGATACTTCTCGCTCCCCTGTCCGTCGTTATCGCTGTGCTTCTTACGTGGAAATACACTAACGTTGAATACGAATACTCATTTATGGCGGGAACGCTGACGTTCTCGAAAATATACGGAAAGAGCCGCCGCAAGACTGTTCTTGAGGTGGATATCAAGTCGCTTTTCGCGGTATTCCCTTACAACGAGCGCACGGTCGCAAGGACGGAGGACGGAAACCTTGTGAGCGGTATTCCCTCTTCTTATTCAACTAACCCTTGCGTTTGCGCATATGAGGACGAGAAGGAGAAAAAGGTGTATTTTTTGCTTGACTGCGACGAGCGATCGGCTAAAATATTCAAGTTTTTCAATCCTTCGGCTACCGACAGAGCAGTTTTCGACGCGCTAAAAAACGCGGAAAGTGAGGACAAAAATGCTTAACTATAAAAACTATCCTATAATTGCCGCCGTGAAAAATGAGAGTGACTTCTCTGCCGCTCTTGCCTCAAGGGTACAAACGATATTTATGCTCAGCTCAAATATCCTCACCGTCGAGGACTACGCTCGTCGCGCACACGAGGGCGGTAAGCTGTTGTACGTACATATGGATTTTGTTGACGGACTCAGCAAGGACGCGTCCGGTGTGCGTTATCTCTCAACAAAGAATATCGACGGCATCATCAGCACTCGCTCTAATATCATCTCTGCCGCAGCCGATTGTGGTATCCCTACTGTCCAGCGTTTCTTTATGATCGACTCGCGCTCGGTCGATACCGCTCTTGAGACCCTTAGAAATTCAAAGGCAAATATGATAGAGATCATGCCCGCCATCGCCTATAAGGCGATCAGTAAAATGAAATCAAATATCCGTATTCCAATCATCACAGACAATCTTATCGAACACAAGAGCGAGGTCGATGAAGCCCTTGCCTTTGGAGCGTCTATGATATCAACAGGCAAACATACGCTTTGGAATCAATAAATCAAAACTCGTCGGAGATCTATCGTCCGACGAGTTTTTTCTTTAAAGTTCTTAAAAGGGGTGTGGGGGAAGCTTCTTTCAAGAAGCTTCCCCCACGCGCGTCTCCGCGTCTCCGCATCCTTAAGCGTTATGGATACCGAGAGCGGCGTCTGCGTTATCGGCGTCTATACCGTATTTTTTAGCTTTTCTATACTCGAAGAACTTAAGAGCTACCTGCTCGAACAGAGCGTAGGAGAGAACGTCCTCGTCCTGCTCAAGGTAGGGCTTGATCTGCTCACGGAGCGACTCGAGCTCGGGCTCGAGCTTATCCGCGGGACGGCAAGTAATTCTCTCTGTGTCGCCGATTATCTTCTTTACGAAGTCCTCGTCGATCTCAACAGG
>JAZSNX010000198.1:0-9099 GCA_045536665.1 Eubacteriales bacterium | reverse complement strand
CGAAATCGTCACCAAGCTCCTCAAATTTTGTTCCGGGTGCTATGCCGTTATCGGGGTCTCCCACTGCCTCGTCATACACCCAACCGCAAACCTCACATACGTACTTTTTCATTTTTTCCTCCGTTAATTTCTTATTGTTATATTAAAAGCATTTTCCGCTTTTGCAGTCCTCCGCGTTGCCTGAACGGTAGCAAAGCTCATTTGGGCATTGCCCCTTTTCAAAAAATCCCGTTATATTGTCGACCGTGGTCTCAGCGATATTGTAAAGCGCCTCTTCGGTAAGAAACGCCTGATGCGACGTAACTATTACATTGGGCATCGATATCAATCTCGCGAGGATATCGTCCTCAAGAATGTGTCCCGAGAAGTCCTCAAAGAAGAAGTCAGACTCCTCCTCGTAAACGTCAAGACAAGCCGCTCCGACCTTACGTGATTTTATACCCGCGAGAAGCACCTCCGCATCGACCAGCGCGCCTCTTGAGGTGTTGATGATAATTACTCCCTTTTTACACTTCTCAAGCGCATTCTCGCCGATGATATGGTAGGTATCCTCGGTAAGCGGACAATGAAGCGAGATTATATCACTCTTGCTGAAAAGCTCGTCAAGCGTAACATATCTCACTGTATCGCCGTTGTCAAGCCCCTGCGACGGGTACTTATCATACGCAAGCACCTTCATTCCAAAACCACGGCAGATGTCAACAAACACTCTGCCGATACGTCCCGTTCCTATAACACCGACAGTCTTACCGTAAAGATCGAAGCCTGTCATTCCCGCGAGGCTGAAATTAAAGTCTCTCGTACGGATATACGCCTTGTGTATACGGCGTATGGACGTCAACAGCATTGCCATCGCGTGCTCGGCGACCGCGTACGGCGAATACGCGGGAACACGCAGAACGTGTATGCGCCCGTAGGCGTGCTTCATATCAACGTTATTAAATCCCGCGCATCTGAGCGCTATCACCTTAACGCCCATCTCACAAAGTCTGTCAATGACAGCCGCGTTTACTGTATCGTTCACGAACACGCAAACTCCATCGTAGCCGTGAGCAAGATCGACCGTGTCCTCATTCAGTTTAGTATCATAATATTTAAAGCTTATGCCCTTCTCCGCTCCAAACTTATCGAAAGAAGGCTTATCATAAGGCTTGGTGTCAAAAAAAGCAATCTTCATTTGGTTTTTATTTCCTCCTTGTGACACTATTATACCATTATTATATCACAAAAGATGTTGATTTTTCAACAAAATCTAAATTTTTTTCAAAATTGCTGTTTTTACTAAAAACAACACGGGAACACTTGTGTTCCCGTGTTGTTTGATATCATTGGAAGAACGCTCCGTCAACGACCGTGCTTGATGACTTTCCGTTATAGTAGCAAACGTCGTATTTATATCCCGTTCCCCAAGAGCCTTGGTACTGCTGATACCATATGCTGTTCGGGTCGTATTCTCCAGAGGAGAGCGCGCTCCATACGGAATTAATTATAACGTCATCATTGATCTCTTCGCTATCGTCCTGCTTTGAGTCATAAACATTAAGGTCACCGTATATAACAGTGCCTAAATTGTCATTGGTAACGTTCGTAAAGTAATAGACGTATCTCGCGTCCTCGCTCACCTGAATGTAACCGCTTACGTTGTTGTCTATCTTTGTATCGTCGTCATTTTCGACGTCATATACGTAAAGCTCGCCTACGGCTGTATTAAAGTCATAATTCTTTAAGTAATATATCTTATCGGCTGAGGTCTCAGACAACGCTACGTTGAATACGTTCATAGCGACCTTGTTGGTATTCGTCAGCTCCTGCTCATCAAGGTCCACCTCGGCGATGTAAAGCGTGCTTGCCGCATCCAAATAAACGAGCTTATCCTCCGCGACCATCCAAGCATAGACACCTTCTGCGAGACGTATCTTGTCAGCGCCATCAAATTCTATAGCATAAACATTGTAGCTTCCGTTGGTGATCTCAGCCACCGCAACGTAGAATCCAAAGGCTCTTGCCGCCTTCTCGTCCTCACGCAAGGACAATCCGTTTGTAGTGCATATTTCTGCGGTCGCATTAACAGTTCCCGAAAAGTTTACGGTTTCTATCTCGCCGTACCTGATAAATACCGCCGTGTTTGAGCCAAGGATAACGAACACTTCATTGTTGGGGTCTGCCGTCATTGTAAAGGTAGGCAATACGTTCTTCGAATAAGTGCCCGAGGCAATACTCTTGGTCTCATCGTTGGTATGCAGCATCACGTTATACTTTCCGTCCTTGAACTCCACCCAACAAACCGTGTTGCCGTCCGTGGAAATACCGCAAAAGCTTATTTGCACACCGTAGTCATAGAATGCTATGTGCTTAAACTCGTCGCTGTCGGAACGCAAAACGGATATTTTTCCCTTTTCTGCCTTTACATACGATATTTCATTCACGAACTCGGAATATCCTACAGTCGCGTTTTTAATAACGCTCATATTAGGTTTTTTCAGATCGACAGTATCTACCGACAGCTCAACCAGCTCATCACGCTCAAATGAATACCTGTAATTCGTGGTTTTATTGACCTGTGACGTTCTTCTGTCGACAAACGTTATAATGGCAAAATCATTTGTGACCGCAGTGAAGTGTACCGAACAAGCAGCATCTCTGTTGAGCTTAAGATCGGTTATCTCGGTCTCTTCACTCATTTTGAGATCAGTCCAATATACGCGTCCGTCCGTCTGCGCAACAAGTATCTTTTTTTCGTCGGGCGTCAGACACGCTGAGATGATATCATCCCCTATCTCCAAAAAGCGACCGTCCGAATAACAAAGATAGCCTGTACCGTCATGATCGACGTAAGCGTACGTAGGCAGCTCTCTGTTAAGCCCCGAGTGGAACAGCAGAAAATAGCAAGCAGCTGTTGCGATCGCGCCAAGTAGAATAACGGCAGCGACTATCACCGCGACTATCGCTATTATCTTACCACCCTTGCCTTTTTTCTTTTGGGGCTTCTCGGGTTTTGACTGTGACGCCTCGGAAGTGACAGATGCCGCATACGCGCTTGCGTCCACCTGCTCACTATTTGCCTCAGAAGCTTCCGTCTTTGGAGCTTCCTCCTTAAGAGCTTCAACGGTAGGCATTTCTACCTTCGGCACATCTGCTTTAGGAGCTTCCTCGATCGGCTTGGTAGGCGAAGCACCCGTTTTCGCGACCACAGCACCGCAGTTCGCGCAAAATCTCGCGCCCTCATGAAGCTGAGCTCCGCATTTAATACAATACATAAGCCTCTCCTTTTTATTGGTTAATAGCTTAAATTGCCTGAATCTTAGTCGTCAAGAACGCCTTCCATCATAGTAAGACCCCAAAGCTCTGCGAGTCCTCTGATGACATCGTCGGGAATTACGTTAACTACGTTTCCGAGAGCAAGCATATAGATCATCGCCGTCTTTTCGACAGTCTCGATAAGACCGAACGCCTCGTCAAGGTCCTTACCCGTTCCGTAGATACCGTGATTAGTCCATACAACTATACGGTGCTCCTTCATCTTCTCAGCCGTTGCTCTTCCGATCTCCTCTGTTCCGCAGACCATACAAGGAAGAACGCCCACACCGTCAGGGAATACGACAACACACTCAGTGTTGGACTGCCAGAGCTTGTGTGTAAACTGCTTCTCGTCCGTAGAGCAAACGGTGTTCATCGCGATAGTGTATGTAGGATGAGAGTGGCAAACGACTCTGTGGTTAGGATCTTGCTCAAGTCTTACGATATGGCTCATCATATGCGCGGGGAATTCGGAGGTGAACTTGCCGCCGTCCTTGTAGCCCCAAAGGAGCTCTGCCGTTGTACCGTCAGCGGAAATTCTTACGATACCGAGGTTTGTTTCGGGATCTTTCTGTACGTTCTTGAAATACTTACCCGTTCCGGTTACTACGAAGATCTTGCCCGCAAGCTTTGTAGCGTCAAAGCCCGTAGGAATAGTTCTTATAACGTTATTAAGATCAAGGTACTCAGCGACCTCCTTCTCGTCGAGAAGGCAGCTTATATTACCGCCGTTTCTTTCGTCCCAGCCCTGTCTATACATGTTGGCAGTTGTCTCGCACATCTCAACTATAAACGGCGCTTTAAAAATGTCTTTCATTTGTCTTTTCTCCTTTAATAATAATATTTTTTATGGTTTAAAAGCGATATTGCTTTTAATCATTATTTTCTTGCTCATCGGGCTTTGTCTCGATGAGTATGGTGAGCTTTGTGACACGCTCCTCATCCATATTAGCGACTATTACGAAAATATTCTCATAACGGAAGCTATCTCCGACATGTGGGTCGGCTTCAAGCATCTCGATAGCCCAGCCTCCCATAGTCGAATATTCGCAGGAAAAGCTATCGGGCTTGACGAACTCTATCTCCTCAAAGAAATCATCGATATTCATATCTCCGATGACCTCGTAGGTGTTCTCCCCCGTCGCGAGGCACTCAGTAATTATAACGTCGGTATCGTCCCAGATATCGCCGACAAGCTCCTCGAGAATATCCTCCATCGTTATTACGCCAAGCGTTCCGCCGTATTCGTCTATAACGATAGCAAGGTGCATTTTTGCTTCGCGCAATTTTGCGAGCGCCGCGGGAAGCTTCATAGTTTTATGCAGCTTACAGGGCTTGAGAAGCATCGACCTTATATCAGGCTTGTTTTCATCAAGCGTTGCTTTATAATAACGTGTGAGTGACAATATACCAACGATGTTGTCAATGCTGTCCTCATATACGGGTATACGTGAGAACTGTGTTTTGTCCGTCAAAAGCGCAGTTATCTTCTCATCCTCGTCATCTATGTCGATAGCGGTAACGTCAATACGCGGAGTCATGATCTTTTCTATCGTTGTGTCACTGAATTCAAGTGTTGATTGAAGCAGATCTCCCTGTCCCTCGTTGATAACGCCTTCTTCCTCGACAGTATCAATGATGGAAACGAGCTCCTCCTCAGTAACGGTCGGTTCATCGTCCTTGTGGTCGCTTCCCCATATCTTGCGCAGAACGAAAAGCAAAGCCATTACTATAAACACAAACGGACTAAGTATTATCGTCAAGACACGTGTGGGTATAGCGATAATACGAACGACCGAGTCCGCATTATGCTTAGCAAGCACCTTGGGAACTATTTCACCAAAGATAAGGATCACAAGTGTTACAAGGACAGTAGCGATAGTGGAAGCAAGCGCCACGTTTTCCTTGAACAGGTTTATTACAATAAGGGTAGTACATGTGGATATGGCTATATTGGCAAGGTTATTGCCTATAAGTATTGCCGAAAGCGAGGTCGTGAACTTTTCGCAAATATTATACGCCAGTTTTGAGGTACGGCTTCCACAATCCGCCGACCTTCTCAAACGCATTCTGTTTGCGCTGTTAAAGGCTATCTCGGAAGCTGAGAAATAAGCTGACAGGCATATCATCACAAAGATAACGACGTACGCCCACCACATATTTTCAAAATGCTGTACAAACGTAATGCTCATTCCGTCACCTCCTTGCCCGATCTCACCGCTCTAAGCTCAGCAAGATCCTCATCATCAAGAATGTGAACTACAACCTCTGTGATACGGCCGTCAACTATCGTTTTAGCCGTAAATTCCATATTGCCGTATACAAAGGACTCGTCCTCCTCGGGCAAATGTCCGAGTGTTTCGAGCATAAATGAAAGCAACGGCTTTGAGACGATATGTCTCGGCGCGGCAACTACCCCCATACGCTCGTACGCATTACCTACAAGCATATGAGTGTTTATCAAATATTTATTACCTCCGAGCGTCTGGAAGTTCTGATCCACGATGTCCTCTTCATCGAATATCTCTCCGACAAGCTCTTCGAGGATATCCTCTATAGTTACAAGACCGACCACCTTCTTTTCATCGTCCAAAACCATAGCGAGCTGTAATTTATGCTGACGCATAACAGTCAGAACGTCGTCAATCTTTGCGTCCTTGCTGACACGGTATGGCGGCTTAATAAGGCTGCGCAGCTTGACATTTGGATTGCGCTTATGCTCGATAAGATAAGTTCTTGTTCGCAGAATTCCAACAACTCTGTCGGAATTCTCCGCCCTTACCGGCAATCTCGAATAATTGGTGTTTCGGATAGCGTCCAAAATTTCATCGGTAGTAGCATTGATCCTTATAAAATCAATGTCCTTCTCCATTGTCATTATGTCTCCGACGGTGGTTTTGGCAAATTCAAGCGCTGACTTTAGCATATCGCTCTGCTCCTCGTCGACCACTCCCTCTTCTTCCGCCGTCTCGATTATCTCGGTAAGCTCGTCCTCGGTTATAGAGGGTTCTGCTTCCTTTCTCGAAAACACCCTTGTCGCAAAGGTGGTAACAAGCGCGAAAAACGCCGAAAAAGGCTTTAGCGCCTTCATCAAGAACCTCAATGAGCCTTGAAAAAAAAGAGATACGGATTCGCTTCTGTCGTTTGCGAAGCTCTTGGGTATCATCTCGCTGAAAAGAAAAATGATAACTGTGCTAAGCACCGAGCAGATCATAGAAAACGCAAACGAATCAAGAAAATCCTGAGATTTTCCAAGCTTCTCCCTAAAGATATCGGTTGCGAGAATGGTAAACACCGATGCTCCCGCTATCTTAGTTACGTTGTTTCCGAGCAAAAGCGTGGTAAGTGCCTTATCAAACTTATTGATAACGTACATTACGCCCTGCGCTTTTTTGTTCCCATCGTCAGCAAGAGCCTTGATCTTTATCTTATTGACTGCTGAAAATGAGCTTTCAGTCGCCGCGAAGTAAGCGCCGCCCACAATACAAATAAAGAATATTAACCATAAAGGTATACTGTCACTACCCATGAAAAAAACCATCTCCTCATACTTTTATTTGATAGTAATACCAACTTTTATTGTACCACTTATTGTCATATTTGTCAAGGCTGAAAAAGCATATATGGATATAAATCTATTAATTTTGGCTGTCGCATTTAACACGACAGCCAAATATGTTATTTGATTCTTATATATCCCGTTTGTTCTATAAGAGACTGACCCTCATCGGACAACAACCAATCTATTAGCAGCGGAATATTCTCATTCTGATTGTCAGCTCTGTATATTGCGTAGAATTGCGTTACCACGGGATATGTGCGGTTTTGTATGTTCTCCGCACTTGGGTAAACTCCGCCCAGCGAGAGCATCTTGACGGAATCATTCCCAACTATACCGTCCATATAATAACGGAACGAAAAGCCTATTGAGCCGCCAAATAGCGCGAGCGGGCTTTTTCTACCGATCTCATAGTCGCCCATAAACGCCTCAAACGCTGTCTGACTTCCGCTACCCTCAAGCCTTGTAACGGGATTGATAGGTCTGTTAGGTCCTCCAACGTCAGCCCAATTCTTATATTCTCCCGAATATATCTTGCGAATTTGTTCCACAGTCAGATCGTCAACAGGATTGTCCTCGTTCACAAAAAACACAAACCCCTCAAGACCTATTGGCACGTAAACGAGCTCAACCCCCTGCTCCTCCGCATACCGCTTTTGCTCCTCTGATGGCGCGGCGCAAAACAAAATATCTGTGTCTCCGTCAACTATCGCCTTATAACCGCGAACTGTGTTTTTATATTGCATCGCGCTGTCAGGCGCAAAATTCTCGCCGTAATAATTGTCGTCAGAAAACTGACCACCCTCGTACTTAACACACCCCTCAGGATAGACGTTGTGAATGATTGCGGCATATACGGGAACGAGCGCCGCCGCGCCGTCAAGCACAGGCAGGTTATCCGTAAGCTTAATGGTCGACTCTATCCTCGGCAGATCAGAGGCTTCTTGGTGTGGCAGATAGCTTCCAACGTCTACCATCTGCGCCCGCGTAGCACCGCTGAAATTATTTGAGAGCCTACGGGTAAACAACGTATACATACTCAAATTAAAGCTCGCAAACAAGGCGATGACAAGAACTATGGAAAGTATTTGATTTCTCAGCTTCATACCTTACCACAGCTCCTTCCCTATAAAATGGATAATCGAGCTGTGCTCGTATGCGTACGCCGCATAGATAAAATGCGCTATGGTCAAGGCAAGGCATACGCCTACAACGGATAAAAGCACTATATGGAAAGTACGCATCTTCATAGCATAACCTCACATAAAGGAGATAGGCAGGGTCAAAAGATATCCGATCCCGATAACTATGAGTACGAATACAGTGACAATAGCCAATGAAATTATCAAAAGCGTCAGACGCGTCCTAAGCTGCTGCTTTGAATATGTGCCCGGTACACGCTCGTTGGCTTTTTTTGCCAACACATAGCGATAAATATTAAAACCCAGCCAAATGAGCACAGCTACGGGAGAGAACAAAAACGGTATAGCTGACAAAAATTCCAACATATAATAAAGCTCATATATATAATTCATATTCAAATCCACCTCTCAAGTTTTCTGAATTTTATTCTTTGCTTTCCTCTTCTATTTCTTCAAACTCCACCATTTGAGCCCACTTTTTAAAATCATCTACCTTTTCGTCGTAAAGCTCCTCGGGACACGCAAACTGTACCGTCCAGAAAGCGTCGTGACCCTTATACATAAAAGTTAAATACTTGTACATCTCGTTTACATCGTTGTTATAATAATCGTAATCGAAATAAACAAGACCGTCCTCTTCTACTATGTCGGAAGGTTTTTTATTAGTATTGCTGCTTCGAACAAGCTTAGCGTATGCGTTTACCGAATTGTCGCCAAAGCCTTCCTGCAACGAAAACGACTCCTTAAGAACAAATACCGCAACCTCATCGGACTCATAGCATACGGTATATTCCTCTTGTGTATTCTCCTTGAACTCGTTAGTCAAGGTAAGCGTTATACCTTCAGCGCTGAATTCCTTTGATCGCTCCACGCAAGAACTCAAAGAAAGCATCAACGCGATAACCAGCAACAATAATAAAAACTTTTTCATAGTATCTCCTCAAAGCATAATTTTTCTTGCTTCTTTCACCTTCATTATATCAAAAATCGTCTTTGATGTCAATATTTTTCCTTTTAAGCATCTACGCTGCTTAGCTCAAATCAAAAACCACCCGATCGGGTGGTTTTGTCATATTTGATGAGCGCAACAAAATCGAGTCA
>JAZSNX010000063.1:0-3569 GCA_045536665.1 Eubacteriales bacterium | reverse complement strand
TTCGGTGAGCCAAGGAGTTGATCATTTGGTTTGTCTTCCTAAGACCGCTTGGCCTCCGACTTTAAGTCTTGGCTTTGAGCTGTCATTTGAAAAACGTGAGATTATCGACAGCCTTACTGTCGGCAATACACATGGCGGTATTGTTGCTGAATGTACCGATAGGACTATTCCCGTGCTCGACGCAAGTCATATTACAGGTGACGGTGTTTATTATATGCTTGAAGGTATCGAAGATCCATATAATTTCGGGAACGCTATCAGGTCATTGTATGCCTCGGGGGCTGACGGTATTATCGTAGGAGCACGAAATTGGCTTGGTGTTGCGGGCACTGTAGCACGTGCTTCCGCGGGGGCATCCGAGTTGCTTCCCGCTTACGTATGTGACGACGCGAGAGACGCGATAAGTATATTTAAGTCTTGTGGATATAGAACGATTTGCGCCGGTATAAGAGACTCGATATCTCTTTTTGATACAGATCTTTCAAAACCTCTGTTTGTTGTTCTCGGCGGCGAAAAGCGAGGTATTTCACGAGGTGTTTTGGAGCTTGCCGATGATATTGTAAGAATAGATTACGGAATCAACTTTAATGGATCGCTATCAGCTTCGGCATCTGCCGCTGTATTCGCTTTTGAGGTGCTAAGATATAACAAAAAATAATAAAATAACCGATAACTCTTTATTATTTGTTAAAAAATATTTGGTATAATTAATATACTATGAATTTTATGGAGAAAAATTATGGGTAAAACGCTTGCCGTTATTGGCGTTGGCAATATGGCGGGGGCAATAATTTCGGGGATACAGTCCTCGAATGTCACGCTTTCTAATATAAAATTATACGATAAGCTCAAGGATAAGTATTCTTCCCTGCCTTTGGGCAATTGTAAATATATTCCAAGTGAAAGCATAAGTCACGCTGTAGCAGATGCGGATTATGTGCTTCTTTCGGTCAAGCCTCAGAACTTTGATGAGGTGCTTGAGGAAATAGCTGATATTCCCGATCATCGCAAAAAAACTTATATAACGATAGCCGCCGGTATAAGTGTTGAAAGTATCGCTGATTCACTTGATACTAAAAACGTAGTTCGTGTTCTGCCCAACATTCCTATGACCATTGGCAAGGGTGTCTCCTTGGTTTGCAGAAACGATGATGTTAGCGCGGATGAATTTGCTTTTATTTGTGATATTTTTGCGGCCTCAAGCTCAGTGGTTATTATCGATGAGGAACAAATGAACAGAATGATCGGCGTCACGTCCTCGTCTCCCGCATACGTATTTAAGTTTATTGATTGTATCTACAAGGGTGCTATTGCACAGGGACTTCCGCCCGACGGTCTGATCGACGCAATTTGCGATGTCTTTATTGGCTCTGCGCAAATGCTCAAGCAATCAGGTGAGACCGCGGACGTACTTATATCAAGAGTGGCATCGAAAGGCGGAACTACTCAACGAGCGATCGATGTAATGGACAACGCCGATATTTGTACTATTATCGCAGAGGCTATGCTTGCTTGCACGTATCGTGCCGAGGAGCTTGGCATGCCTTCAGATAAGTAATATATAGGCTCTCATTGGCATAAGCTTTAATATCTGATGATATTGAGGTGTTATGTTGAAGGCTAAGAGTGTAAATGAAGGAATTAGATTAGAAAAGATAAAAATACTTTTTCAGTTTTTGATAATGCTGGTGGCGTCTGTCGTGCTTGGCGTTTGCTTGTCACGTTTATTTAGCGATGAGCTTCGAGCACGCGCGTTCTCCGATATCATACGTCATTTTTCGGCACAAGCAGCTAATAGCTCAGCATCGAGTCTTTTCTTTAAGTATTTAAGTTTTTCTTTATTTGATATTATCTCGATCCTATCGCTTGTGATATTTTCGTTTTCCTTTATCAATTATGTAGTTAGCGATATCATTATCGTTATTTACGGCACACGTCTTGGTATCGGAGCTTCACTTGCTTTGGCGCTTCAGGATATTCAAGTCTTTGAGAAGATAATATTTTTTTCATTTCGCTCTCTCATAATAATTTTAATTATAATATTCTGCTATAAAATGGCGTTGTATTCCTTGGAACTACGCAGATTTTCTTCAAACGGCAGATTTGCGGCTGATAAAAGAAAAACCATCTCAATTATCGCCTTTGCGCTTGCTTTTTTGGGACTAATATTGATCATAAACGGACTTTACTGTATTTGTCTATATATTTTTTAAATAAAACAAAGGAACGTACTTAAATTGAAAAACACAGGTGAAACAAAGAAAAAGAAATTCAAGCTTTTTGATATGAACCGTGACGGTAAGGGCGTCGAGGGCTATGAGGACAGAAAGCCAACACTTAAATTCTTCTTTAAGCTCTACTTCAGAAAGTTCACGCAGATACTTCAATTAAATCTTATTATGCTCTTAATGGTAGTGCCGCTTATTGTAATACTGTTCGTATTTCTTCTTGGCGATAAGACACCTACGGTGACAGGACTTTCGTTCGCGCCGCTCTACGGTATCGCAACGTCAGGCGCAGAGCTTGGTCTTGGCAGTATTCTCGACCCCACTATCATTCAAATGGAGATACCCATATTCAGTCCCGTAATTATAGGTCTTATAATAGGTCTTATGTTGATCCTTGCAATAGCTTGGGGATGGCTCAATGTAGGTGCGGCATACGTTTCTCGAGGACTTGTAAGGGGTGATCCCGTCTTCGTTATGTCGGATTTCATTTACGCTATTAAGCGCAATTTTAAGCAAAGCTTTTTCCTTGGTCTTTTGGATTTTATATTCTGCGCTGTTCTGATATCTGACTTTGCGTACTACTATAACGTTACCGGATCTTTTATCGTTGACTTTATGTATTTCGCGATATTTGCCCTTATAATAGTTTACTTTGTTATGAGGTTTTATATCTATCTTTTGCTTATAACATTCGATCTGAAGAATTTTAAAATACTTAAAAACGCGCTTATTTTCTCCGTGCTTGGCTTTAAGAGAAACTTTATGGCGGTGCTCGGTATCATTCTTCTTTTGGCTCTTCACATAGCTCTTGTGATACTTTTGTTGCCATATGGCATTTCGATACCGATAGTTCTTCCTTTCGTATATATAATGGCAACGTTTTTGTTCATATCGACGTATGCTGCATATCCGATCATCGACAAATATATGATCGAGCCTTACAAAAATGAAGATGCGGAAAGCGAAGAAGTAATCTCTGATGCTGAATAACAACAAAAGCAACCGTTTATTTAACGGTTGCTTTTGTTGTTTATAAAATCTTTTCGATTATAGCTTTGGCTGCGACCTTTCCCGCGCCCATTGCGGATATTACGGTTGCAGCGCCCGTAACTGCGTCTCCGCCTGCATATACACCGTTTCGTGTAGTAGCTCCGGTATTTTCCTCGACTATTATTCCACCGTGCTTGTTGACCTCAAGTCCGTCAGTAGTCATTTTTATAAGTGGGTTTGGAGATGTTCCGATTGACATAATAACTGTGTCAACATCAAGCAAGTATTCGCTGCCTTGTATCGGAACAGGACGGCGTCTGCCTTTTTCATCGGGATCTCCAAAGTCGGATC
>JAZSNX010000134.1:0-2442 GCA_045536665.1 Eubacteriales bacterium | reverse complement strand
TACGAGCTCGACCCTGTTACCGAATATATTGATATGGACAACTTTGAGAAGCTCGCGAAGGAGCACAAGCCGAAGCTTATCGTAGCGGGCGCGTCCGCTTACCCCAGAGTTATCGACTTTGAGAGAATGGCAAATATCGCTTATTTTGTAGGTGTGTATTTTATGGTAGATATGGCGCACATCGCGGGTCTTGTTGCCGCGGGTGAGCACCCCTCCCCTGTTCCTTACGCTGACGTTGTTACCACAACGACACACAAGACGCTTCGCGGTCCTCGCGGCGGCTTGATACTCACAAACGACGAGGAGCTCGCCAAGAAGATAAACAAGGCTATATTCCCCGGCATTCAGGGCGGACCTCTTATGCACGTTATCGCCGCAAAGGCTGTAAGCTTTGGCGAGGCGCTCACTCCCGAATTCAAGGAATATCAGCATAGAATAGTTGAGAACGCAAGAGTTCTCGCCGAGGGACTTCTCGCGGAGGGCTTTGACCTTGTATCGGGAGGTACGGACAACCACCTTATGCTCGTTGACCTCCGTCCTATGGGTATCACGGGCAAGGAGTTTGAGGCAAGACTTGACGCGGTGCACATCACCGTTAATAAAAACGCTATCCCCAACGACCCCGAAAAGCCTTTCGTTACTTCGGGCGTGCGCGTTGGTACTCCCGCCGTTACCTCGAGAGGTCTGGGCAGTGAGGATATGAAGACTATCGCGCGTCTGTTCGGTAAGGTCGCTAAGGACTTTGAGAACAGCGCTGACGAGGTGCGCGCGGAGGTCGCAAAGCTTTGCGCTAAGTATCCGTTGTATAGATAAAGATAAGATTTTTGAGGGGAACTTCTTAAAAGAAGCTTCCCTCAAGCGCTTTTAAAAATCAGAAATTATCGAAAGGTTTTATTTGTGCCATACAACGCAAATGTCACTGTATGATAATTTTCAAAAATAATTTTGAGAAAATTTCCAAAAACTATTTACAAACAAGCTTCAATATGCTATAATAACGTGTACGCCGTTTGCACGGGTATCGGATCTATGGTCGCTTTAAGCGGCATTTCACCCGCCGTTTCCTGTGTTAACGATGAATATTTTTTAGAAAGGTGAAAACAACCATGATGCAGAAGGACGAAAAGCAGGCAATTATCGAGGCCTATGCTACTCACGAGGGCGACACAGGTTCTCCCGAGGTGCAGATCGCGCTCCTCACACACAGAATCAAGACCCTTACCGAGCACCTCAAGAACAATCACAAGGACCATCACAGCCGCAGAGGTCTGCAGAAGATGGTAGGTCACAGAAGAAATCTTCTTGGCTACCTTCAGAAGACAGACATCAACCGCTACCGTGCGATCGTTGAAAAGCTCGGTCTGAGAAAGTAATCTCATAATTGTCGGAGTGAAGAGTGGACACCGTCGGTGCGACTCCTCACTCCCTCATTCTTTAATAGGTAAAAGGTAAGAGTGAAAAGGTAATGAAGAAAAACGCTATCGCGTTTCTCGGAATTATTTAAATAAATCAACACGTCTCACAGTGGATTAGCAGTTAATCGAGGGTCGAGACACTCGGCTTTGGATTAAGTGCTAAACCTTGTGGGATAATAAAAAAACAAGGAGGACATTATGTCACAGATCAGCACACCTATGAATTTCAAGAATTTCAAGGTATTTAACTATACCTTGGCAGGCAGACCTCTCGTTGTTGAGACAGGTAAGATGGCGGGCCTCGCAAACGGCTCAGTTCTTATCCGCTACGGCGAGACGGCTATTCTTTGCTGCGCAACAGCGTCCGCAAAGCCCAGAGACGGTATCGATTTCCTTCCCCTCTCCGTTGACTACGACGAGAGAATGTACGCGGCAGGAAAGATCCCCGGCGGTTACCTCAAGAGAGAGGGCAAGCCTTCTGAGAAGGCAGTTCTCACCTCCCGTGTTATCGACCGCCCCATTCGTCCCCTCTTCCCCAAGGATCTCCGTAACGACGTAGCTCTCACGCTCACCGTTATGTCCGTTGATCCCGACTGCTCACCTGAGATCACCGCTATGATCGGTGCTTCTCTCGCTCTCTCCATCTCCGATATTCCGTGGAACGGTCCTATCGGCGGCGTATTTATGGGACTTGTTGACGGCAAGCTGGTCGTAAACCCCACCGAGGCAGAACAGAAGAAGAGTGATCTTCAGCTCACCGTTGCCGCTTCTATGGAAAAGGTCGTCATGATCGAGGCAGGCGCAAACGAGGTTGATGACGATACCATGTTCGAGTGCATCATGCTCGCACACAAGGAGATCAAGGAGCTCCTCTGCTTCGTGAACGCGATCGTAAAGGAAGTCGGAAAGCCGAAGTTCAGCTATCCCTCCTGCGAGCTCGACCACGATATGTTCGACAAGGTCTTCGCTTTCTGCGAAAAGGATCTGATGGACGCAAAGTCGGAGGCCAAGCGGTCTTAGGAAGACA
>JAZSNX010000025.1:0-10704 GCA_045536665.1 Eubacteriales bacterium | reverse complement strand
ACCAACAGCATCCTGTGGGAATATCTGTGACGCCTCGTCGAATACAACAACATCGAAATGAATATCCGCAGAGCTTAAGAAGGTACTTACGCTGAGAGGAGACATCAAAAAACAAGGCTTGAGTATCTGAACCAACTCGCCTGTCTCGGCGAACAAGGTTCGGATGCCTTTTTGCTTTCGTTTCTTTTCGCCCTCGCGGAGAAGTATCGAAACGGCACTTCCGGATGCGATCATATCAAGTGAAGGACGGTGTGCCGAAAGTTCGGCTTTTATCTGAGCTTTGCTTATTTCAAACTGAAGCTCGTCCTTTTTAGAGAAGATCTCAACAGCCTTATCCTGCGAAATTCGTGCAAACGATGCAAGAACAGGATTGGTGAAAATAATATGATCGATATGCTGACGGTAGAACGCTTTGCAATAGGTGTCAACGATCTTATCACCCTCAACGTTATTATCAATTACCATATTGATAAACGCTATGGCATTGAAGGGCTTGAGCTGAGAAAGAAGTGCATTGAATCTACACCAGTTGTCAAGCGTATCGAAGTTGGCAAGACAGTTCTCGCATTTTTCTTTTGCTATTGTAAGTGGTGTACTTGCAAAATCAAAGAAATAAGGATCAAAGGAATGAATGGTAGCGTTGAGTGCAGATGCATTCGGAACAGATGCTACATCCTTTGATGTAGAGATCATCAGGTCTTTCTTGCCGATAAACTCATCGGCTGAAAGTGTTGGAATATTACCAAAACTGTTGGTATGCTCCAAGCAGATACCGAGGTACTGCATTTGTGAAAGAAGGTTATCCCAATCAGTGTCAATACCATTATATGCTCTGCCAAATCCGGACTTAATGTCTGTTTCCAACGAGGAGAACTCGTTATATCTCTGCTGATATGCAGCCAACGCTTCACAAGCCTTTACGGCTTCATCATATTTGGGCTTCTTTCCGTTCTTCTTGCAAAGCCGCATTTCAGAGATGATCTTCTTATACTCACCGTTGAAAAGGCGGGAAAAAGCACTGTTGAATTGCTTGGTCAGACGCTTGTGGTAATCATTTCCGTCAAGCTTTAAAAGATCGGTATCATAGTCAGCCAAAAGTCCATCTCTATACGTTACGGCTTCTTTTGCTAAGGGTATCATCTTGGAAACCTTATCGTTTGCATAGCGATAAGCGGACGGAGAAAGCAAGGACGGAGTTATGAAATCGGAATCGCCCAAGAAGGCTAAAAAGTCTCTATAGAAATGAAGCTCCTCTACAGAATCAGCGGTTATATCAAAATCCTCGTGAAGTCTCTTGGACAGACTTTCAAGAACCGATATAGCTTCAATAGTTTCGGTCAACTTGGTTTTTAAAGATGCCTTGGATTGATATGAGGAGTCCTGCACACAACATCCAAACCAAACGTTATTTCTGTAGTTATAACCTATCGATGGGATATAATCTACGTACTGCTCAAGGAGTGTGCGGAGAGAATTGATATAGTCTTCGCCCTTGGTCTCTATCGAATCAATCACGTAGTCGATATCTCGGATAGAGCGATATGCCGAATAGGAATTATACAATTGATACAGCGTCTTGTTTATTACAGGACGCAGTTTGTGCAGCTCTTCTGCATATTGGTCGAGTTGACGCTGTGCCGTTACCTTGGCAGATATTTCTGCCTGTGCTTTCGACGATACAGAGCTTTTTGTCGCTCTCAACGTATGACAAAGCTCCGCAATGACGTCCTTTTTATTTGCCTTATGGCTGTGAAGCTCAAGACAAAATTCAGCAAGTCCTGCCTGCTTCAGCTTTTCATATACAACGTTAAGCGCGGCGAGCTTTTCGGAAACAAAGAGAACTTTTTTGCCGTCACTGAGACATTCGGCAATAATGTTTGTTATCGTTTGGCTTTTTCCTGTGCCGGGAGGACCTTGAAGGACAAAGCTTGTACCTGCCTTGGTCATTTCAATTGCTTCGATTTGGCTGGAGTCGGCATCTACAACGTTATGAAGCTCCACAAGCTCGTTTTTAATATCAAGGGCGTTTCCGTCGTTAGAGTCTTTATCGAGATCGGCAGGTTCATCAAGCAGCTTTCTGACGTTCTCGTTCTTTAGAATGGTTTCTGCATTTTCCTTGATATCGTTATACATATTGATCTTCAAGAACGAGAAAATGCCGATCTTACACACCTTGGAACAGCTCCATCCAAGCTTTGTCACGATATCGGATACCTTGTCCATATACTCGTCAAAGCTCTCGTCCTCATACTCGGGAAGCTTTACACCATATTCGCTCTGAAGCTTATAGTTGAACGTGGGATTGACGATAACATCATCCTCGGTCATTTTTATGTGATAGGGCTCGATGGAAGATTCATTCTCGAACAATACAGGAGCTAACAAAACAGGAGCATTATACTCGTATTGGGAGTGATCATTTTCTTTCCAACGAATAAATCCAAACGCCATATAGGCAACGTTTACACCGGTTTCTTCGATGGCTGTTTTCGCTTTTTTATGGATATTCTTCAATGCAACAAGGGGATTGCAAGAAGCATTGTAAAGAAGGATCTGCGAAGCTTTTCTGATCTTGGGAGAATATGTGCGAATATATGCAGAGCGCTTTGAGCCATCAACAGAATCATTGTCTTCGATGGTAAGTTGTACGGAATCTTCAACATCATCTTCGTCGGTATCAAGCTTGGGATCAAACACCTCAAAAGAAGCAGACGAATCTGCCTTCTCAAAGATAGATGAAATTTCGGGAAGAACTACCTCTACGGACGAACTCTTGGTATCCTTAAAGCTAACGAGGTTATTCCTTTTTCCGATATCCAACAGTTGCTCTGCCCAACTGTCCAATTTTTTGATGTCCATCATGATCCCCCTTAAAACGACTATATGAAATATTATACCATAAAAAACTACAGTTTTCAATACTAATACGAGGCTTTATGAAAAATCTGTCTTTAATAAACTATACGGGCATATTTTAAGATTTTGCTTTTTATTGTCTTCGGAGAGACATATCTTCAAAGCCGATTGATTCGCCAAATATATATTGTATAACCGCTATCAAAGCGTGATCACCACGCCGCGATAGCGGCTTTTTTCTTTGCGATCTCCCCATTTTTTCAAAACCTCTTGAAAAACGCGAATAAATATTGTATAATATTTAAGTTGATAGAAAAATT
This sequence comes from Eubacteriales bacterium, assembly GCA_045536665.1. GTDB lineage: Bacteria > Bacillota > Clostridia > Oscillospirales > CAG-272 > HGM12713. The sequence continues at coordinate 7,528 of JAZSNX010000025.1, read as the reverse complement.
TTTACCAAACGAGGATTAAAAGAGGATTAAAATATGAAACTTGGTATCGTGGGTCTTCCAAACGTAGGAAAAAGTACGCTTTTCAATGCGCTTACGGGCGCAGGCGCTGAGTCCGCAAATTACCCCTTCTGCACTATTGAGCCGAACGTAGGCGTTGTCGCCGTTCCCGACTCCCGTCTCGATTATCTCGCGGAAATGCACAAGCCCGAAAAATACACCCCCGCAGTTATAGAGTTCGTTGATATCGCGGGACTCGTCAAGGGCGCGTCTCAGGGTGAGGGACTTGGAAACAAATTCCTTTCTCATATAAGAGAGGTGGACGCCATAGTTCACGTCGTTCGTTGCTTTAAAAACGACAACATCATTCACGTTGACGGAAACATAAATTCCCTTCGTGACCTTGAGACCATAAATCTTGAGCTGATATTCTCCGACATCGAAATGGTCGAGAGAAGAATTGACCGAACAAAGAAGGCTATGAAGGGCGACAAAACGCTGGCGAGTGAGCTTGCTGTCTTTGAAAAGCTTCACGCAGCGCTCTCCGACGGCAAGTGCGCTCGTGAGATCGAGCTTGACGACGACGAGAAGGCGTGCCTCTACGACACTCCCCTGCTCTCTATGAAGCCCGTTATCTACGTCGCGAACGTCGGTGAGGACGAGGTCAGCGGCGAGCCGCTCGACAACGCCGATTACGTTGCTCTTAAGGAACAGGCAGAACGCGAGCACTCGCAGATAATTGCGGTTTGTGCTCAGCTTGAGGCGGAGATAGCGGAGCTCGACGGAGAGGAAAAGCAGATGTTCCTTGAGGACCTCGGCATCGCAGAGAGCGGTCTTGACAGACTTATCAAGGCAAGCTACTCTTTGCTCGGACTTATAAGCTATCTCACGGCAGGACCTCAGGAGGTACGCGCTTGGACTATCACGCGCGGAACAAAAGCTCCCGGCGCGGCAGGAAAGATACACAGCGACTTTGAGCGCGGATTTATCAGAGCGGAGATAGTTTCCTTCGATGACCTTAAGAAATACGGCAGTATGAACGCCGTCAAGGAGGCAGGCCTCTACCGTAGCGAGGGTAAGGACTACGTTATGAAGGACGGAGATATCGTATTGTTTAGATTTAATGTGTGATTTTTGAGGGAAACTTTCTTAAAAGAAAGATTTCCCTCAAACTCCCTTCAAAGAATTTAAAAATTTAAGTTTAAAATCTTTTTCTATGTAGTTTTCTTTTGCCTACTTTTCTTTTCGCAAAAGAAAAAATAAAAACACGTTTTCAAAAATAAAAATATCTTTATTGTTTAGTTTTCTTTTGCTTACTTTTCTTTTCGCAAAAGAAAAGTAAGGAGAAAAAATGAGAATGAGAAAAAAGAAGCACGGAGCGGAGAGAATTGCCGCTTGTGCTGAGTTGCTTATAGAGAATATCGAGTTATTAAAGGACGGCTTTGACGGGGTGTTTGCCGACACTCGTCCCGTACATATGGAAATTGGCTGCGGAAAAGGCAATTTTGCCTGCGGTATGGCGCAAAAATATCCTGACGTCAACTTTGTCGCTATGGAGAAAGTGCCCGACGTATGCTGTATCGCGCTTGAAAAGGCAAAGTCCCGCGCTGAGGAAAGACAAAATGACAATCTTCGCTTTATAATAGGCGACGCAAAAACGCTTGCGGAGAACGTGCGCCCCAAGTCACTTGACTGCATATATCTCAATTTCAGCGACCCTTGGCCAAAATCCGGACACGCAAAACGCCGTCTGACCTACCGCTCTTTTCTTGAGATATACAAAAACCTGCTCAAGGACGATGGCATCTTAAAGTTCAAGACTGACAACGTAGGGCTTTTCGACTTTTCCCTTGAGGAGTTTGAGGAATTTGGTATGGAGATAATCTGGCAGACACGCGATCTGCACGCAGAGCCGCAGAATGCCGACAACGTAATGACAGAATACGAAAAGAATTTTTCTGACAAGGGTCAACCCATCTGCTCTGTCTGGGCAAAATTCAACTGATACGGAGAAAATTATGCTAAAAGAGCTTGTTGATAAAAACAGAAGCCACAGAGAATTTATAAGCGGAGCGCCCGTATCCGAGACGCTCATACGCAAGTGGATAGCAAGCGCAAGCCACTGCCCTGCCGCTATGAATCTGCAGGCGCTTAAATATAAGATAGTGACGGACGAAAAAGAGGTCGCGAGGCTTCTTCCTCTCACTCGCTGGGCGGCATCTCTATCCAAAAAGCTCCCGCCCGAGGGACATGGACCTACGGCATTTATCGTGATGTGTCACGACACGAATATCGTGCCCATCAAGCCCATCTTTATGATAGACGTCGGCATATGCGCGCAAACTATTATGCTCTGCGCTACCGAGGACGGCTTTGGCGGCTGTATGATAGGCTCTGCGTCGGCAGAGGTCATCAGCGAGGCGCTCTCGCTCCCCGATAATCTCACGCCCGTTTTGCTGCTCGGTCTGGGTGTACCAGAGGACGAGGTCGTGCTTGTGGACGCGGAGAATGGCGACACAAAATATTACAGAGACGAAAACAACGTCCACTATGTTCCCAAAAGAGGACTTGACGAAATAATTATTCAGTAAAAAGCAAGGAGGTAATATTATGGCAGAGCCATCGGGAATACTCATACTTCATAAGCCCATCGGTATTACCTCTCACGACGCCGTCTACAAGATACGCAGGCTGTACGGCACTAAGCGTGTAGGTCACACCGGCACGCTTGATCCCCTTGCCGAGGGAGTGCTGGTCATGCTAATAGGCAGAGCGGCAAAGGCGGCTGAATATCTTGTAAGCGACAAAAAATCATATAGGGCGACACTCCGTCTCGGTATTACGACCGACACCGAGGACATTACGGGAGCGGTGCTTACCAACTATGAGGGCGAGCTTCCGTCTGCTGATGAAGTAGCAAACGCGGTCAGCAAGTTCTCGGGCGAGATAGAGCAGATACCGCCGATGTACAGCGCGCTTAAGGTAGGCGGCAAAAAGCTTTGCGACCTTGCTCGAGAGGGCATTGTCATTGAGAGACAACCAAGAAAAATAACCGTTTTTTCAATAAACGCAGAGCCTTGCGAGCAAAAGAGCGACTATATTCTTGACGTTACCTGCTCGTCGGGCACGTACGTTCGCACGCTTTGCGCCGATATCGGCGCGGCTCTCGGCTGCGGCGGAGCTATGGCAACGCTATGCAGAACTATGGCGGGCGGCTTTTCGCTTGACGACGCCGTGACGCTTGAGCAGCTTGAGGCTATGTCGGAAGCTGAGCGCCTTGACAGACTTTTGCCCACGCAAGACCTTTTCGGAGACCTCCCTGCCCTTTGTCTGCCCGCCTTTTATCATAGGCTGTGCGTAAACGGCTGCGAGATATATCAGAAAAAAATACGTACCGCTTTAGAGCTCGGTACACGTGTTCGCCTGTGCTCGGAGAACGGTGAATTTTTTGCCCTCGGCGAGGTACGCGATTACCCCGAAGGCTCGGCAATAAAGGCTATTAAGTTTTTATAAAACGCAATTTTGAGGGGAACTTCTTGAAAGAAGTTCCCCTCAAACTCCCTTCAAGAACTTTAAAAGATTTATATTATAGTGCCAATATTGTTGGTGGGTAATTTAGGATTTATCGGTGAGTTTGTTTTGTGTTACGAACGGACTGGCGTCCAAATTTGCTCCGCAAATAGACAGTCCGTCTCGTTGCACCAAGCAAATATTTAGATAAATCCTAATTTAACGATCGTCTATGTGTCAGCGTTTTCTTTTGCCTACATTCTCTATAAGGGTATAAGTATATTGTTTAGTTTTCTTTTGCTTACTTTTCTTTTCGTCAAAAGAAAAGTAAGTAGATCCTAATTTAAAATTCTTACAACAGCAAAAAAGCTACCAAGGCAGAGTCTGCTTTGGTAGCTTTTTTTACATATTCACGCAATTTGTTTTTATTCCCATTTGCTTTGACATTGCCGACTCGCGCGTATGGCAGGTAAAGACGATCGTCTGCAAGCCAAGCTCGTCGTACAGTCTTGCGAGCAACGTCAGCAGCACTCTTGCTCTTCCGTCGTCAAGCTGGCACATAGCCTCATCAAGCAGCAGAGGAGGAAGCTCCGCGCCGAAAAGCTTTATCATAAGAGCTATTCTCAGGCAAACGTATGCCGCGTCGCGCGTTCCGCCGCTGAGCATATCCGCCGCAACGCTGAAGCCGTCCTGCTCAACACTAAGGTCAAGGCTCTTGTTTGTCTGTGCCGACGCATGCCGTCCGCCGCTTATAAGCGCAAGCATCTCTCCCGCGCGCCTGCTTATCTCGGGAGTAAAGTTGCCGCTCATAGACACGCTCGCCTGCTCGATAGCCTTCTTCGCAAGCATCAACGCCTCAAAATATTCGGTGTCTCTTTCTATCTTTTTCTCAAGCGCCGCTATTTTATCGCCAAGCGCTACGGGATCGTCGTGAAGCCCCGCGCCGAGCGCCGCCTGTGACTCACGCAGATTGGATACCTCAAGCGTGAGTGCCGCAAGCTTTGCCTTATTGAATTTTACTCGCTTTTCTACCGCGGCTACGTTTGTCGGATCTATTGATGTACCTGACTCTCCTACGAACGAGCGAAGCGCCTCTTCATCGTAATTCTCAAGCGCCGCCGCATCACTCTCGCAAAGAGCGCGAAGAGCATATATCTGCTTATCGATCTCTTCTTTTCGTCCGCAAAACAGCTCGCATCTCTTTACCTCGGAGTTTGCCGTTCGTATAAGCTCCGAAACTGTGGCAGGCACACCTGCCGACGTTCTCGCGGTGAGCGCCGCAAGCTTTTGTCTTGCTCGCTCGAGCTCCTCAAGAGCGCTGTCTCTTTTCGATCTTGCCGCGATGAGCTGCGCGTCCTCTTGCCTTTTTTTCAATAGCTCACCAATACACGCCGAAAGATGCGTCTCAAGCTCGCCAAGGCTCTTGCCATAGGAATCACAGATGGTCTGTCTCTGCTTTTTGGCGGATGCCGAGGACACGAACGAGACAACAGCCACACCAGCGAATACCACCGCAAGTGCTCCGCACGCTACCGTTACGGGCAGAGAGATCATCAGTGCGGCAAGCACGGCAAGCAAAGCGCCAAGGCAGACAAAGATAACGCCCGTCAATTTCGCCTTGCGTGCTTTTTTGTCCGCTCCGTTTGCCCTCCGCATAATAGCCTCGAGACCTCCGTCAGCCTCAGCCTTGCGTCCTATCTCGGCAAGAGACTCGTCGGCTCTCATCAGCGCCGCGCTCGCATACTCTCGCTCTGTCTGGTCAAGTCTTTTTGCCGAATCCTCAAGGCGAGATATCGCCGAACGCAAGGAAAATACGTGCGACTCGTCGGGCAAAGCTTGCGCTTCCCCAAAATTCTTTTCCAAGGCAGCAAGCTCCTGTTTTGTCTCTAAAAGCGCTTTTCTTGATGCCTCGAGCCGTCCAAATCGCTCCAGAGTTTGTGCCGCCCTTATCCTTTCGAGCTCACTCTCGCTCTCCAAAAGCTCTTTTTGCGTGCTCGCAAGGTCTCTTTCCTTTCTTTCAAGACGCGCCCTTTGCTCGTTAAATCTTACAAATCTCTCGGTGGCGGCTCTTTTTCTGACGTTAAGCTCGGAGATCTCGGTCTCGGTCCTGTGTATCAGTCCACCCTCTCCCTTATTGAGCTTATATTCTCTTCTTACCTTATCGAGCTTATCTAACACCTTTTTTACGTCGATGCTCTCGTCAGCGCTCACCATAAGGTTTTCAATAGAGCTTGCCGCCTGAGCGTGACTTATGTCCGCCGCTCTCATCTGGCTGACAGAGCAGCTGCTCTCAAACACCTCGCTCGGTACTCCGAGAAAAAGCTCGTGTGGCTCTTTCTCTATTTTTTCCCCCGTATCAAGGCAGGTCACTCCGAGCGTCTCGCTTATCCTGCTCGTGCCGACCGCCGTTCGCTCTATTCTATAATTTTTGCCGCTATGCGTAAGCGTCATGCTTCCAGCGGCACGGTGTCCGTCAAAGCTCAGACATCTTTCCCTGTCATAGCTCTTGCTCGATCTCTTGGGAAGACCGTAGAGCATAAAGCGGATAAACAGCATCACGGTGCTCTTGCCGCTCTCGTTGTCTCCCTCTATGATATTCATACCGTCCTCGATGGATATTACCGTGTCCTTAAGGCAGCCGAACTCAACTATATTAAGCTCTGTTATCTTCATTTTCTGCCCTCCTGTCGGTAAAATCCTTGCCCTCGATCGCCGCAAGCCCTATCCTGAGAGCTCTCTGCGCCGTCGCGCGCTCTGTCGCGTTATCACTGTAAAGTAACGGGCGGAGTGTGCGGTAAAACTCACCCTTAAGCGTTACGTCCTTATCGAGATAATCTCCGTCTGGCAGACAAAGCGCCTCGTCGATGATCTCAAGCGACGCCACCTGCTCACAAAAGCTGTTCTCAAGCGCCGCTGCGTCTATATCGCCGTCAAGCGCGACCACTCCCTCAAGCTTAAGCCTTACGTGAGTGTACTCATCGGCGCTTATTGCCCCGAGTCTGTCCTCTATAAGCTCTCTTATCTGCGACTCGTCCGACACGCCCTCAAGAGAAAGCTCCTCGACAACGTACCTTACACGAGAGGTCTTATGCCGTGTAACAGTCACCTTTCGGTCTGTACCGATATCAACGATATACACGCCTCCCTCTCCAAGCTCGTCAAAGGCTCTGCCCTCAGGGAAGCCGCAATAACGCGCGCGTCCGCCGAGATAGCTCGACTGCGCGTTATGCACGTGTCCGAGCGCTATATAATCAAAGCCGTGGCGTGACAGATCCCCCTCTGTCGTGGGGGCATACCTTGACGTGGGCGAATTAACGTCCGCATGAGCGCAAAGTATCAATATATCCGCGGATTGCTCTCGTTGTCTGCCAACCTCACAAAGAGGTGAGCGCAACTGCGCTGGAGATGTAAACGCGTATCCCGCGACGGTTACGGAAAGCCTTGGGAAATCAAAATATTGAAGCTCGGGGGAATTGAACACGTAAACATTCTCAGGCAGATCGCCTCTCGCGTAAAAGCCGCCGTCGGTATAATAATCGTGGTTTCCGGGAGCTATTATTATAGGTCTCGCGAAATCCGCGAACACCGATGCGCACACTTTTTGCGTTTCCGGAGAGATACAAAGCGTATCCAGCATATCCCCCGCAATGAGCACCATATCGCAGCTCTCGTTCTTCGCGAGCTCAAATATTCTTTTGAGCAGGTCTCTCTGACGCTGACGGCAGGTCTGCGCCGCCACAGCCCCGCGAGCGCCAAAGGCACTGTCGAGATGAAGGTCACCTGTGTGGAGAAATCTCATTTTTCTTCCTCCCATATCTTTATTATCACTTATATTATAACATATCGCGATAATTTCTTCAAGAGGATTGTTACGATTGCATATACTGTAAGGAATATTTTTTCGGAGGTATATCTATGCTCGTACAAATTCCATACAACAGAGAAAAGGCGGTTGAATACGCAAGAAAATGGGCACTCTCACGCAACCCGCTTTTCGTAGACAAGTCGGAGGCCAAGCGGT
>JAZSNX010000030.1:0-2602 GCA_045536665.1 Eubacteriales bacterium | reverse complement strand
TGCCGTATTCTTGTTAACACGCCTTCCGCTCAAGGTGGTATAGGTGACCTTTACAACTTCAAGCTCGCTCCCTCGCTCACGCTTGGTTGCGGTTCTTGGGGCGGAAACAGCGTTTCCGAAAACGTTGGCGTAAAGCACCTTATAAACATTAAAACAGTCGCGGAGAGGAGAGAAAATATGCTTTGGTTCAGAGCACCCGAGAAGGTATATATAAAGAAGGGCTGTCTGCCCGTAGCTCTTGATGAGCTCAAGAGCGTAATGAACAAAAAGAAGGCGTTTATTGTTACCGATAGCTTCCTTTACAAGAATGGATATACAAAATGCATAACCGATAAGCTTGACGCAATGGGAATCACTCATACAACGTTCTACAACGTTGCTCCCGATCCTTCTTTGGCAAGCGCTATGGAGGGCGCGGCGCAGATGCGTTCCTTTGAGCCCGACGTTATCATCGCGCTTGGCGGAGGCTCCGCTATGGACGCGGCAAAGATCATGTGGGTGCTCTACGAGCATCCCGAGGTAGACTTTATGGATATGGCAATGCGCTTTGTTGATATCCGTAAGAGAGTCTACACATTCCCGAAGATGGGTGAGAAGGCGTACTTTATCGCTATTCCTACGTCTGCCGGTACAGGCTCTGAGGTTACGCCCTTTGCTGTTATCACCGATGAAAAGACAGGCATAAAGTATCCTCTTGCTGATTACGAGCTTATGCCTAATATGGCTATCATCGATACAGATCTTCATATGTCCGCTCCTAAGGGACTTACGGCTGCTTCCGGTATCGATGCTGTCACACACGCTCTCGAGGCATACGCTGCTATGCTTGCTACCGACTATACGGACGGTCTTGCGCTTCGCTCGCTCAAGATGGTATTTGAGTATCTTCCCAGAGCGTACGATAACGGACAGAACGACATCATAGCAAGAGAGAAGATGGCAAACGCCGCGACAATGGCAGGTATGGCTTTCGCGAACGCATTCCTCGGGGTATGCCACTCTATGGCTCATAAGCTCGGCGCGTTCCATCATCTGCCTCACGGCGTAGCAAACGCTCTTATGATCGACGAGGTGCTCAGATTCAACGCAAGCGAGGCTCCCACAAAGATGGGTACGTTCTCTCAGTATGATCATCCTCATACTCTCGCAAGGTACGCAGAGGTTGCCGATTATCTTGGTATTAATGGCAAGAACGACGAGGAGAAGCTGGAGAATCTTATTAAGGCTCTTGATGACCTTAAGGCTAAGGTAGGAATCAAGCCTACTATCAAGGATTACGTTCCGGACGAGGCTGATTTCCTTGCGCGTCTTGACGATATGGTAGAGCAGGCGTTTGACGACCAGTGCACAGGCGCTAACCCCAGATATCCCCTTATGAGCGAGATAAAGCAGATGTATCTCAATGCTTACTACGGAACTCACACTGAAATATAACAGGAGGAACACATAATGAAGCTTGATACGATTGTTGCGGTAAGAGATACAAAGATCATATACCGTGACGGTGATAAAACTGTTAAGGTTTTTGACGCGGACTATTCAAAGGCAGACGTCCTCAATGAGGCGCTTAATCAGGCAAGAGTTGAGGAAACGGGACTTAATATGCCTAAAGTTCTTGAGGTAACAAAGGTCGACGGTAAGTGGGCGATAGTATCTGAATATATAAACGGAACTACTCTTGACGAGCTTATGAAGCAAAATCCCGATAAGCTTGACGAATATCTTGAGATGTTCGTTGATCTTCAGCTCAAGATGCACGCAAAGACCTGTCCGATGCTCAATAAGCTTAAGGATAAGATGAACCGCAAGATATCTATGGCTGATATCGACGATACAACAAGATACGAGTTGCATACAAGACTCGAGGGAATGCCTAAGCACACAAAGGTATGTCACGGTGACTTTAACCCCACAAATATAATTATTACCGAGTCTGGAATCCCCTATATCATCGACTGGGCGCACGCAACTCAGGGAAATGCCTCCGCTGACGTAGCGCGTACGTATCTTTTGTTCAGCCTCGAGGGAAAGAAGGACGTAGCGGATAAGTATGTTGAGCTCTTCTGCAAGAAGAGCGGAACACCACTTAAGTACGTTCAGAAATGGCTTCCTATCGTTGCCGCTTCTCAGTCCGTTAAGGGTAAGCCCGAGGAAAGAGACTTCCTGCACGGTTGGATAGACGTCGTAGATTACGAATAAAACAATAAAATGCCGTATTTTAAAAAAATACGGCATTTTCTATTGACAAATGCAAAAATGTAGAGTATAATAACACCATAAAGAAACCTGTGATTAAGAATAGTAGTTGATATAACTTTACTTTCAGAGAGCCGTCGGTGGTGTAAACACGGTAGTAAAGCATCAATGAATGGACTTATGAGGGCGGTCGAAAGGGAAACCGAGTAGTAACCGACGGAGTCGAAACCGTTACAGTTCGGAGTTGCTGTATATGGCAACGCAGAGTGAAAGCGCAAGCTTTTTATCACGGGTGGCACCGCAGGTAATTCCTGTCCCTGATGTAGGGACAGTTTTTTGTTTTTGGAGGTATTATGAAAGCTTTTGTATTATCGAGGCGATGGCGTTGCCGCAAAGATATTTTACC